>JAGTAM010000046.1 GCA_023422485.1 Pseudomonadota bacterium
GCGATGGCCTACGCCGCGCCCAGCGCCTCCGAGGCCCTGCGTGCGACGAGCCTGCGCCGGGACGGGGCCTCGGCGAAGGAACTGCTCACGGGCGAGACGGAGCAATCCGTGGTCGCGCCGCTGCCGCCGCGGCGGCCCTCCGAGTTCGCCGTCGTCGCCACGGCTCTCACCATTCCCCTTCCGCCGCAGCGTCCGGTGCGGCTCGCCTCCCTCAACGGCGAAGGCCTCGGCGGCATGGTGCATGTGGCGCAGGCGGAGGGCGAAGCCGCGTCCGATACAACGGAGCGCAGCGCTCCCGAGGCGCCCCGCGTGCTCGCGGATGCCGACCCGCGCGAGCAGATGCGCGGCCTGCTCTTCGCGGCCGTTGAAGGTGTCTCCGAGCCCACGGCCCCGGCGGCTCCCGTCCGCGTGGCGCTGGCACGGCCGCGCCCCGACGAAGCCTTGTCGGCGGAGGCGCTGCACACCCCGTCGGAGCCGCTTGCGAGCCGCTTCTCGACCAAGCCTTGGCCGCTCTCGGCGGCACGGTTCACCGGCTCCGTCACCAACGGACCTGCCCTCGCCCATTGATGCGCGAGGCGCTCGCGCCACCACCCGGGGCCCGTCAGCCGAGGCCCGCGATGCTGCTCTACGAGCCCCCCTCTCGTCCCATGCCCGGAAGATCTAGAGCGGGTTGCGCGGGAAGGCCGTGCCCTTCACGGCGGAGCTGCCCGACGACTTCGGCACCGGCTGCGGCAACGGCCCCTTTCCCCGTCGCCCATCCCCGCAACGGGGTGCCGGTGCTGATCGACGGCGACCTCGGGGATCTTTGAGTCGACCGTGATCCTCGAAGACATCGCGGAGCGCTGGCTCGAACCGCCGCTGTTGCCGCACGCGCCTTCGCCCGCGTGACGGGGTATGTCTGAGAATCGCGGTACGAGGCCGCGAAACGGGGCTTCGGTGAGGTGCTGTGGTTTCGCCGCGCGACCGGGTCACTGTCCGAGCACCTGCGGAAACGGGCCGAGCTTCGGCCGGGTCGACGCGGCCGAGGCGTCCAAGGTCAACCGTTCGATGCATTGCGGCCTGGGGCCAAAGCCCGGCACGCGGCTGGCCCGCTGGCCCGCTGGCCCGCTGGCCCGCGCGGGAGCGACCGTCGGTCGCCGCCCATTTTTTGAGATCGACGCCGCCGCGGACAAGATGGCTGTCGCCTCGGACCACAATACGATGGGCGGGCGACGCCAGAAATAGCGCGACCACCGGCTCGAATGCATGGTCAAATCAGGCGAGATCGAGGGGCGGCGGCGGGGTTGCGGGACGGCACGATCCGCTTCCCCTGGCCGGAGGCAAGATCCGCTTGCCTCTTCGCGAGGCGCAACCGAAGCAGTCGGCGGCGTTACCCTCTCCCGAAGGCCTGCTCACCGGATCGCTTCGGTTCGCCTCGCGACGCGGACAGGGCCTACGCCATCCCGAGTGCCTGGAGGTACAGCTCGAGGATCGCCTCCTCCTCCTGGCGCTCGTCGTGGTCGCGCTTGCGCAGGGAGATGATCTTGCGCAGCACCTTGACGTCGAAGCCGTTGGCCTTGGCTTCGGCGTAGACGTCCTTGATGTCGCCCGCGATGCCGGCCTTCTCCTCTTCGAGGCGCTCGATGCGCTCGATGATGCTCTTGAGCTGGTCGGCGGCGACCGAGGACGGATCGACGGCGGGGGCAGGCGAGGCGGCCATAGCGGCGCTCCTTCACGCGAGGGGTGGCGTGAGCCCGAAGACCCACGCCGGATGCCTGGGGATTACGGCATCAACCTTACCCGCTCGTTGATGCCGGGGCCGCCCCTCAATGGCCGCCAGTCTGACCGGAGGCGAAGCGCGCCTGCTGATCCGGGCTCGCCTCGGTCTGATGCTTCTGCTTCCACTCTTCGTAGGGCATTCCGTAGACATGCTCGCGGCTTTGGTCCTTCGAGAGGCCGAGGCCGCGCTCGTCTGCCGCGTCCTTGAGCCAGTTCGACAGGCAATTGCGGCAGAAGCCGGCGAGATTCATCAGGTCGATATTCTGCACGTCGGTACGGTTGCGTAGATGCGAGACGAGGCGGCGGAACACGGCCGCCTCGAGCTCGGTCTGCGTCGCGGGGTCGATTCCGTTCATCGGTTCGGACATGGTGCGGATCTCTCAGTCGATCGGATGCCGCAGAGGTCGTTCCGCGACCCGATTGCGTCAAGCGGGCGGATGCAGCATCGGCCCGAGGATGCGGGCGAAGCGCTGGGCCCATTCCTCCTGGCCCTCCGGGCCGCCGATGAGATCCTGGCGGATCTCGATCAGGGCGTTGGGCAGATTGCGGGCGGTGGCGTGCCGGGCGATCGTATCGCCCGGCAGTCCGCCGCCGTAGGGTTGGTTGTCGCCGACGCACAGACCCGCCGGATCGGCTTTCAGCGCCTCGATGATCAGGCGGCTCAAGCCGGCGTCCCGGTCGTAGAGCACCCCGACCTGCCACGGTCGGGCGATGGTGCGCCAGAACGGCGTGAAGCTGTGCATCGTCACGAACATCGGCCGCACACCCGCGGCCTCCGCATCGGCGACGGCCGCATCAACGGCGCGGTCGAAGGGCACGTAGAAGCGCCGGATCCGCTCGGCGATGCCGGCCGCATCGATGCGGGCGTTCCCCGGCACGATCGCGCCATCGGACAGACGCATCACCAGGGTGGGGTCGAGGCGTCCCCGGTTCGGGTCGATGATGAGGCGCGAGAACTCCGTGAGCACGGCCGGCACGCCGAGCCGGGCGGCGAGCCGGCGGGTGACCTCGGCGGCGCCGATATCGTAGGCGATGTGGCGGGAGAATTCCCGCTCGGGGACGCCGAGCCGCTCGAGGTCCTCCGGTACCGCATTCGAAGCGTGTTCGCAGACGAGCAGGAGACCGCGGGACGGATCGCCCGCGATGCGTTCCACAGGATGTTCGGGGTGTGTTCGGATCTCGGGTTCGACGGAGAGCATAGGCACCTATCTGGGCCGGTGCGGCCTGATCGGAAGGGGCAGGCCCGGTATGGCTGGCTTGCGGGCGGGATAGATCGCGCCGCGGTCAAAAAGAATGCTCCGCGGCCCGAAAGTTTTGTGAAAGCGTGGAGGCTTGCCGACACGGCAGCGCTCGGGCAAGCAAACGCTCAAACAAGAACGTGCGAGGACGCCCATGACCGCCCCCATGACCGCCCCTGGCCCGACCGATCCGGCCAACGCGGAGCGTCGCGCCCTCCTTTCTTCGATCCTCGATGAGGCGATCGCCGCCGCGCACCCGCGCAAATGCCTCGTCGGCCATCTGCCGGCGCCGACGCCGGGGCGGCTGATCATCCTCGGCGCGGGCAAGGCCGGCGGCAGCATGGCCGCGGTGGCGAGTCGGTTCTACCGCCAGGAGCACGGCGTGCCGGAGGACCGCATCGTCGGCCTCGCGGTGGCGCGGCACGGCTACGGTGAGGACGCGCCCGGCATTCGCATGGTCGAGGCGGGCCACCCGGTGCCGGATGCCGCGGGCATCGAGGCGACCAAGGAAGCACTCGCCATCGCCGCGAGCGCCGGACCTGAGGACGAGGTTCTGGTGCTGCTCTCCGGCGGCGGCTCGGCGAACTGGATCGCGCCGGCCGGCAACCTGACGCTGGCGGAGAAGCAGGCGATCACCAAGGCGCTGCTGCGCTCAGGCGCGCCGATCAACGAGATCAACGCCGTGCGCAAGCACCTCTCGCGCATCAAGGGCGGTCGCCTCGCCGTTGCCGCGCGCAACGCGAAGTCGATCCTGACGCTGGCGATCTCGGATGTGCCGCACGACGACCCCTCGGTGATCGCCTCGGGCCCGACGGTGCCGGACCCCTCGACGCTGGCCGATGCGCGGGCGATCTGCGAGCGCCGCGGCATCACTCTGCCCGACTCCGCCCTGGCCCTCCTGAACGATCCGGCCAACGAGACGCCGAAGGCGGGCGATCCGGCCTTTGCGCGCGCCGAGTACCGCATCATCGCCCGGCCGATCGATGCCCTTGAGGCGGCGGCCGAAGCGGCGCGGCGGGCCGGCTACGAGCCGGTGATGCTGGGGGCCGATCTGGAGGGCGAGGCCCGCGACGTCGCGGCCGATCATGCCCCGCTCGCTCTGGAGGCGAAGCAGGCCGGCCGGCGCGTCGCGTTCATTTCGGGCGGCGAACTTACCGTCACCATCCGTGGTGAGGGTGACGGCGGGCCGAACCAGGAATACGCCCTCGCCCTCGCCCTTGCCCTCGACGGCGCCGAGGGGATTGCCGGCATCGCCGCCGACACCGACGGCACCGATGGCGGTCGCGGCGCAGCGACCGACCCGGCGGGCGGTCTCGTCGATGAGACGACGCTGGCGCGGGCGCGGTCGGCCGGGCTCGATCCCCAGGCGATGCTGACGGACAACGATTCGACGCGATTCTTCGCGACAATCGGCGATCTCGTTCAGCCGGGCCCCACCCGAACCAATGTCAACGATTGTCGCGTCATCCTTGTGGGCTGAGACCCGATCGAAAGTCCGCCGCCTTCCGCGGCGGGCTCTTCCGGCTCTGGGCCTCGCGGTGGGTCTGGCCGCCCTCCCCGTCTCCGCCCGCGCCGACCTGCGCCTGTGCAACCAGACCGCCAGCAAGGTCGGCGTGACGCTGGGTTATCGCGATGCGCAGGGCTGGGTGACGGAGGGCTGGTGGGAGCTGAAACCGCGTAATTGCGAGACTCTGCTTCGCGGGTCCCTGGCGGCACAGTTCTATTACATCTACGCCGTCGATTACACGCGCGGCGGCGAGTGGAGCGGTCGCGCGATGATGTGCACACGCGACACCGCCTTCACGATCCGCGGTGTCGAGGATTGCCTCGCGCGCGGTTTCGACCGCAACGGCTTCATCGAGGTCGATACCGGCCAGCAGCGGAACTGGACGATCCAGCTCTCCGATCCCGGCCAGCCGCTCGCCGGCGGACCGTGAGGCGGGCGCCTAACCTTGCGATGAAAGCCGTTTCGATCGTCGTCCGATTGCGTCGGTCCCCCTGACATCGCGCGGCACGGCTGAAGCGATCCAGGGCCCGGACCCGACGAGGTGCGCCGGTGGCGTGCAATCCACGGCGGGCCTCGACGCGGGACGGCCATCCCGAAGCGATCAGCCGGACTCGGTATGATCCATCCGGAGGTGTCGCAGGGCGGATCGCTTCACGAGGGTCTCGTGCGGGATAGAGCGTCGAGCGCGACGCTCCCCATTCCCGTTCTGCATCGCCTTGTTCCGAAAGCCTGCAGCCACCTTCCGGGGCGATGCACCCTCCATTCAAACGAAAGCGGGCGCCCCGAAGGGCGCCCGCCGG
>JAGTAM010000094.1 GCA_023422485.1 Pseudomonadota bacterium
GGTCGCCCCCGCATAGGTGCCGGTGCCCGCCAGCGTCAGCGTGCCGGCGCCGAGCTTGTTGAGGCCGATCGTGCCGCCCGTGCCGGTAAGAGCGTTGGCGATCGTCGCTCCGACCCCGCCGTCCACGGTCACGAAGCTCTGGTTCGGGGTCGAGAAGGGATCGCCCGTCAGGTTGAGCGTGCCCGCACCGGCGAGCCGGTAGCCGTCCGTCACGAATTGCTGGCCCTGGACGTTCTGCGCGCCCGCGACCGTGACGGTCCCCGCTATCCCCGCGAAGATGCCGACGCCCGAGGCCCAGGCGGCGTTGACGGAGCTGATCGGCGAGCCCGTCCAATTCGTGTTCGCCCCGTTCCAGACGGCCGTGCCGCCCTGGCCGCCGGCGCCCGCGCCCGTGGTGTCGGTGCCGTCCCAGTATTGCGCGACTTGGCCGGCATTGACCAGGAACAGGTTCACCTGATTGGGGATGGTCGTATAGACCGTGGCGGAGATCGGGGTGGGGCTGGTCACCGTATCGAAGCGGCCGCTGAGCGTGCCGCCGTAATTGTAGAGCCGGTACGTGCCCGCGACGGGCGAGGCGGCGGTGTCGGCGGCGTTGACGAGTCTGAGCGTGCCGGCCAGCGTCAGGTCGCCCCCGACCTCGATGAGGTCGTTGGTGGGGCCGCCCACGACGCCCGGCATCCCCAGTTCGAACAGCGAGGTCGCGCCGCTCGTCAGCCCGTAATTGCCGGCCACGGTGAGGGTGCCGGGCGAGTTGCCGGCCGAGACCGTGGCGCCGGAGGCGACGTTGACCGAGCCGGCGATGCTGCCTGAGCCGCGCAGGGTGCCGCCGCTGTTGACGTTGACGAGGGCGGAGCGGCCCGCGGTGTCGCCGAAGGTGCCGTTGACCGCGAGGATGCCGGCGTTGACGTTGGCCGTGCCGGTGAACTGACCCGAGCCCGCGCTGTTCGCGCCGGTGAGGGCGAGCAGGCCCGCACCGTTCTGATCGAGCGTCCCGGCCCCCGTGATCGTGTTGGCGAGCGTCAGGTTCGTCGCGCGGTTGACGGAGAGCGCACCGGCCGCACCGGCGATGGCGAGATTGCCCGTGAGGGTGCCGCTGTTCGCACCGAGGGCCAGCCTGCCCGCGTCGATCTGGATCGCGTTGCCGCCGGCCGCGCTCGCCGCGATGCTGCCGCCGTTGTTCAGAACCGTGGTGCCGCCGCCGGCCAGACGCAGGCCGATCGCGCCCGAGACGCTGCCGCTTGCCCCGACCGTGACCGTGTTACCCGCGCCGCTGCCGGTCAGGAAGATGCCGGCACGGCCGGCGCCGCCGGCCGTGATCGCGTCGTTGGCGGTCACAGCGACGGGACCCGCCCGTCCCGTCGCGACGAGGCCCGAGCCGTTTGTCGTGGTCACCGGACCGGCCGATACCGTGACGGTGCCATCCCCGGCTGTCACGGCATTGATGCCCGTGGTGCCGGCGGTGATGCGGCCGGCGCTCGTCACGCCGAGCCCGGCGGTGCTGGCGGCGTTGCCGATCACCGCGTTGATCCCGACACCTCCGGACGTGATCGCTCCGAGCGGGGTCGCGCCTCCGAGCGTGACGGCGCCCGTGCCGAGGGTGGTCGCGTCGATGCCGGTGCCCGCGGCGTCGATCGCACCGCCGCCGTTGATCGACAGGGTGGCGGCATTGCCCGCGTTGTCGATCAGGGCGGTCACGCCGGCCCCGGACACGGCGGCCCCCGCGGCCCCGATCGCGTTGGTGTTCGACACGCTCACGCCGCCGGCGGCACCGGTCGCCTGCGCGGTGATGCCGTTCGTGGCGGCGCCGGAGATCAGGCCGGTATTCGCGACCGCGACCCCGCCCGCGCCGGCGTTGAGCGCGAAGATGCCGGATGCGCCGCCGCCGATGGCCTCGGAATTGGCCACACGGACTCCGCCATCGCTATTGGCCCGGGCGCGGATGCCGGCGACAGTGAAGGTGTTCGTGATCGTTCCGGCATTCGTGACCTCGATCGCCGTCAGCGCGCCGTTGAGCGCCGCCCCGGGGGAGGGGGTCGGTCCGGCGACGCTGCCATTGTCGTTGTTGCGGACGTCGAGACCGACATCGCCGTTCCCGGCACCGGCCCGCGTGATCGTGGCGTTGTTGCTCACCTGAACGGAGCCCGCACCGATGCCGGTGCCGGCCGCCAGCACGGCGGCGGCGGCGCCGGAACCGAGTGTCGTCCCGCCTCCCGTCGTGACCGTGACGTTGCCGGTTCCGGTGCTCTGCGCGACGATCGCGCTGCCGTTGGCGGAGGTGATGCTGCCTCTGGCGGTCAGCGCGACATCGCCCGCGCCGGCGCTGGTGTTCTGAAGGCTTGCACCGACGCCCGTTGCGTTGATCACCCCGCTCGTGACGGTGATGCTGCCGGCGCCGGAGCGCGTGGCGATGATGCCGGCATTGCCGACCGGATCGTTCGCGCTCGTCCCGATCTGCCCGCCCGAGGTGTCGATGCCGATCGCGCCGATGCCGGAGGAGCCGGCATTGATCCCATCCCCGGTCGCCCGGATCGTACCGGCCGCCTGCACGATGCTGGTCGCGCCGTCCACGGTCGAGGTCGAGATGCCGCGCCCGTTTCCGCCCGTGAGGGGACCGCCTGTGACGATGCCGACCGCATTCGTGCCGTTGACCACGACGTTGAGGGCACTGCCGCCGGCGGCCGTGACCGCGCCGAGCGGGCTCACCGACGTCCCGAGCGTCACGTGGCTCGCGACATTCGAGACGGCGATGCCGTCGCCGGAGGTCCCGGTGATGGTCCCGCTCCCGGTGATGCTCAGTCCTCCATTCGCCGCCCCGTTCCCGAAGAAGACGCCGGTGAAGCCGGTGATGGAGCCGGTGTTGACGAGGGTGGCGCCCGCGGGAACGAAGACGCCGCTTCCGGTCGCCGTGATCGTGCCGGAATTGATCAGGGTGGCCCCATCGATCCGGACACCGTCCTGATTGACCGTCTGGGTCGCCGTGATCGTCCCCGCATTGTCCAGTGTTCCTCCGGCGACGTAGGCCGCCGTCGCGAACCCACCGGGCACCGCCGGGGCGCCCCCCCGTGGTCAGGGTGCTGCTGCCGCCAAGGGCGAGGCGGCCCGCTTCGACCCTCAGCGAGACGCCGGAGAGCGCCCCCGCGAGCGTGACCTCGCCGGTGCCGGCCTGCCGCACCGAGCCGGTGCCCGTGATCGCGCCGGGGACGACGAGGCGGCCCGTGCGGTTGAAGCTCAGCACGCCGTTGTTCGTGATGGCGCCGGGCAGGCTGCCTTGGCTGCCGCCCTCGCCGATCTGCAGCGTTCCTGCGGCGGCGACCGTCGTGGTCCCTCGGTAACCATCATTGTCGCCGGAGAGGACGAGCGTGCCCTGGTTGACGTTGATCGCGACGCCGCTGGACCCGAGCTGGCTCACGCTGCCCGAGATGGTCCAGGTGCTGGTGCCGGCCTTGTTGATCGCGTTGAAGTTGCTGACACTTCCGGGGATCAGCGCGGCAGAGCCGGCATCCCCCGCATCCCCCCGCAGGGACAGCGTGTTCGAACCGTCCCCGCCATCGACGCTGCCCGTGAACCCGGCGCCCTTGAACATCTCGACGATGTCATTGCCGCCACCGGTCTCGATGCTGCCGATGAATCGCGAGCCGCCGCGCAGCACCACCATGTCGCCGCCGTCGCCGAGGGTGAGGTTGCCCTCGACGACGCCCGTGGTGCCATTCGTGAACTTGACGACGACGGCACCGCCGTTCCCGATGATCGGGCTCGTTCCCGAGGCCCCGGCCCGAATCACGCCGTTGTTGACCACGGTGTTGATGAGCCCATTGTCCCGCAGGGCCTCGAACCAGATGGCCGGGGTCCCGTCCGTCAGCGTCTCGATGCGGCCGCCCTGATGGACGGTGATCGTGTTTCCGTTGCCGAGTGGATTGATGGCCTCGTCGCCCCCGAGGCTGTTGTTTGCCCCCTCGCCCTGCGACCGGACGGTCCCAAATATGTCGAGGGTCGAACGGCTTCCGACCTCGATCGTGTTGGCGCCGATTAGATTCGGCCCTCTGTCCTGGCTGTTGCTCGTGACGATCGCCCCCGCGCCGATCGTGACCCGGGCGTTGTCGCCCAGACTGATCGCCGTACTGTCGCTGTCGATGGTCGCGTTCGGCCCGACCGTGACCGACGTGATCGGGGTTCCGCCGACACGGCGCCCCGCATAGTCGCCGGCGATGAATGTCGTCGTTCCGGTGCAGGTTACGGAACTCCCGCCGCTCGGATCGTCAACGCAGTTCGCACGCGCGGCCGATGCCGCCATGGCGACGCTCAGGGCAAGCAGCGAGACGCCCAACGGGACGCAGTCACGCAGCAAGCTGCGAAGCGGAATGTCCCTGCGCAGACAAATCAAATCGCGGACGTGGCGTGGTTTTAACGAATTTTTTACAGTGCTATGGATCGCGACGGATTGGGTGAAGGCCATTTTTATCTGCCAATATAACATTGGCCTTTGTTTACCATAATTGACAATTCATCACGATGGTTTTCGGCAATTCATCTTCAACGTTGCGGCCCTGCAACAATTGATCTGAAGAAATTCCCTTGTGTATTCGAAGATAGACTTCATCACAGCAGACGCTCTCTCATAGTGTTCGTGCGTATGCGGGCCCGCTCGGCGCGGATAGAGGACGCCGGTGCAAGCGTGATGAAGCCGTCTCGATCAGTCACGCGCGGCTCGAACTGCTACAAATCGGATCGCGCGCGGCCTGGAATTTCCCTAGAGCAAGGCCGGGAACGGCTGCGTCGCGCAGTTCTGCTAGCGGATCGGCAGCGACATCCATCATCGAGATGCCGCCGAGCACGGCTGACGAGCTGCTGCGGCGCGTCGAGGCTCGATCAGCCCCGGAAGGCGACGACGCCGGCTCCGGAATCGGCCGACGGACCGGCCCATCGTCGTGGCGCGGCGGGCGCATCCCGAACGCGTTTGCAAGCCTGTTCAGGCCCGATCAGACCCCGAACGGTTTCCGGTTACGAACGGGGCAAACAGGGGAGGGTCACTGCGCAGCCAGAAGCTGTGGCGCAGCTCCGCCGGGAGGCGTAACACGTTTCGGGTCCCATCAGGTCAGCTCGGCCGTTTCCATATTCCCGCAACGGATCGAGTTCGCTATGTCTGGGTCGGCACAACGGACTCGCAAAGCAGAATGCTAACTCAGCTCCTTCGCTCAGCAACTTGGGCACCAACAATCGCTTTATCATGGTTTTGGGGGCTTGGCTTCTTCTATGCGATCCATGTGACATTGACATACGGATGGCTCGGCTTCCTTGCC
>JAGTAM010000185.1 GCA_023422485.1 Pseudomonadota bacterium
GCTCTACGTGCTGCTGGCCCTCGGGTTCGCGGCCGTGGCCGGCCTCGTCATCTTCTTCTCCCGCCCCACGCTGCTCACCGTGGCGGTGGGCCCGCGCGACGGTGTCGAGGCGGGACTAATCGAGATCTATGCGCGCGCGCTCAACCGCAATCACGAGGATGTGCGGCTCAAGATCGTGCCGTTCGACGACGTGCGCGACAGCGCCGCCGCCCTGGAGCAGGGCCGCGCCGACCTCGCCGTGGTGCGGCCCGACGTGAAACTGCCGGATAACGGACTGACGCTGGCGATCCTCCACGACGAGGCGCTGATCGTCGCAGCCCCCGAGGCCAACGAGATCGAGAGCTTTTCCGATCTCTCCACCCAGCGCCTCGGCGTCGTCGTGCGCCATGAAGCCGACCTTCCGGTGCTGACGAGCCTGCTCGACTTCTACGATTTCAAGGCGGCTCCGGAAGCCGAGGCGCTGGGCGGCGAGGCCCTCGCGGCCGGCCGGATCGGCCTCGTACCGCTGAAAGCCAGCGAGATCACCGGGGCGCTGGAGGCGAAGCGGGTCGATGCGGTCGCGATCATCGCCTCCCCCACCGGCAAACCGGCCCAGGCGATGCTGCGGGCGGTCGAGGCGGCCTCGCCGGAGCGCAAGGTGGCCCTCGTCAGCGTGCCGGACGGCAAGGCGATCGTGCAGCGGGTGCCGGCGCTCCAGCCGGTCACGCTCTCGGCGGGTACCTTCGGCGGGCGGCCCAAGCGCCCGGTGGAGGACGTCGAGACGGTGGGCGTATCGTACCGGCTGATGGCCCGCGGCGCGGTGAGCCGCGTCGCCGTGGCCTCGGTGGTGCAACACCTGTTCGAGTGGCGCTCGCGGCTCGCCGCCGCCGCACCGATCGCGCACCAGATGAAGCCGCCGGACTACGACACCACCGTCACGGCCACGAGCGCGCAGCTCCCCAACCATCCCGGCGCAGTGGACTATTTCGAGCGCGAGCAGCAGACCTTCCTCGACCGCTACGAGGATTGGATCTACCTGCTGGCCTTCTTCGGCGGCACGGTGGGCTCCGGCATCGCGTGGCTCGGCCAACGCCTTGCCCGCAAGCGGCGCGAGCGCATCGACATCATCCTCGACCGCCTGCTCGACATCCTGGCCGAGGCCCGCGAGGCGCAGTCGGCGGCTGCCCTCGACGCGCTGACCCGCGAGACCGACGCGCTGAGCGCCGACGTGGTGCGCCAAGCCCGCGAGCGCAGCATCGACTCGCGCATGATCTCCGCGCTGATCCTCGCCATCGACGCGGTCAACGGCGCCCTCGACGACGGCCGCCGCGCCTTCGAACCCGGCGCCGATCCGAGCAACGGCAGCCGGTCGCGCACCGCGCGGCTGCTGTCGCTGAGCCTTCCGGCGGCCGAGTAGGCTACCCCACCCCCACCGGATGCTTCACCACGAACGGCGTGCGCATCGTGACCAGCTCCTCGCCGAGCGTCGGGTGCACCGCGATGGTGCGGTCGAAATCGGCCTTGGTCGCGCCCATGGTGACGGCGATGCCGCCGGCCTGGATGATCTCGCCGGCATCCGGCCCGAGCACGTGCACGCCGACGACCCGGTCGCTGGCGCGGTCCACCAGCACCTTCATGATCACCCGCTCGTCGCGGCCCGACAGCGTCGCCTTCATCGGGCGGAAGCTCGCCTTGTAGACGTCGATCTCGCCGTAGCAGCGGCGCGCCACGTCCTCGTTGTGGCCGACCACGCCGATCTCCGGCGTCGAGAACACGGCGGTGGCGATCAGGCGATGATCGACGCACCAGGGCTTCCTGCCGAACACCGTGTCGGCGAAGGCATGGCCCTCGCGGATCGCCACGGGGGTGAGGGCGGCGCGGCCGTTCACGTCTCCCACCGCGTAGATCGAGGGCACCTTGGTGCGCGAATCCGCCTCGACGGGGATCGCGCCGCGCGCGTCGAGGTCGATGCCGACCCGTTCCAGTCCGAGCCCGGCGACGTTCGGGCGCCGGCCGGTCGCCACCAGCACGCAATCGACAATCAGGCTCTCGCCGCTGCTCAAGGTGGCGCGGATGGCCGAGCCGTCGCGCTCCAGACGCTCGACGGTCTGCTCAAGGCGCAGATCCATGCGCTTGGCGTAAGCCTCGCCGAGCGCGTCGGCGATCTCGGGATCGAAGCCGCGCAGCAGGCTTTTTCCGCGATGGAGCAGCGTCGTCTTCGAGCCGAGGCTCGCAAAGACGCCTGCGAATTCCACGGCAATGTAACCGCCACCGACCACGAGGATGCGCTCGGGCTGGCTCTCCAACTCGAACACGCCGTTCGAGTCGATGGCGAGTTCCGCGCCGGGGATCAGCGGCTCGCGCACCGGCGTCGCGCCGGTCGCGATCAGGATGAAGCGGGCGCGGACCGTGCGGTCGGCGCGGACGAGGCGGACCGTGTGCGGATCCTCGATCACCGCGCGGTCGGCCACGACCTCGACGCCGGCGCCCGCGAGGTTTCGGCCGTAGATGCCTTCGAGCCGAGCGACTTCCGCGTCGCGGGAGCGCTTCAGCGCGGCCCAGTCGAAGCGCGGCGTCTCCAGGCGCCAGCCGAAGCCGGCGGCGTCCTCGAACTCGTCGGTGAAGCGGCCGGCATAGACCATCAGCTTCTTCGGCACGCAGCCGCGGATCACGCAGGTGCCCCCGACGCGGTACTCTTCCGCCAGCATGACCTTTGCGCCGTGGCTGGCGGCGATGCGGGCCGCCCGCACCCCGCCGGAGCCGCCGCCGATCACGAACAGGTCGACGTCGAAGGACTCGCTCATCTCGGTCTCGCTCATGCGCTCTCGTTCGCGCTCTCATATGGGGGCCGCGCGCAGGCCGCCGCCCGCAGCCATGTGATGGCCGCCCCGAGGCCCGCCGTCCACCATCCCTGCCACGCGCCGTGCTCGACGAACATCACCGCCACCGCCGCGCCGAGCAGCCCGAGGGCGGTGGCGAACAGGAGGCGCGGCAGAGCCGAGGCCGCCCGCAGGGCCAGGAAGGCGATCAGCGCCGCCAGGACCGCACCGACGAGGCCGAGTTCAGACCAGATCTGCAGGAAGGTGTTGTGCGGGTGGCCAACGGCCAGCATGGCCCGCATCTCCGGTTCGAGCGCCTGCGCCGCCGGAACCTCGGCGAAGCGCGGGCCCATGCCGTAGCCGGAGCCGATCCAGGGCGCCTGGGCCACCGCGGCACCGAAGCTCTGGGCGATGGCGACCCGCGCCCGCGAGGACGACTGCGTCAGACGCTCATGCGCCGCCTCCGGCATCAGCCGGTGGAGGATGTCGCCCTCGACAGGGGCAAGAGCAAAGGCGAGCCCGAGCACCAGCATCGCGGCCCCGAGGGCCACGGCGCGCGGAAGAAGACGCCCGGCCGCGAACATCACGCCGCCAGCGAGCAGACCGAGGGCGGCCGCGCCGCTGATCGAGCGCAGGATCGCCAGGGCCGCCACGGCGAGGAGGGCTCCGCCGGCGAGGCGATGGTCGCGCAGGGCGAGGAAAGCGGCGAGCGGCCCGGCGATCAGCAGCACCGTCAGCAGCGGGCGGTTGAACATGAACAGGGCCACGCGCTGGCCGAGCCAGACCTGGGGCGCGAGATCGAGCGTGAGGCTTGCCACGATGTAGAGGCAGGCGGCGGCCAGCAGGCTCGCGCCGAGGGGCAGCGCCCAGGCTGGCAGCCGGGCCGGTGCGAGCCGGGCGAGGATCGAAGCGGCGATCAGCGTCGGCAGGAACTCGGACAGGACCCGCCCCCATAGGACGGGAAACGGGCTCCAGGACAGCGAGACGAGGCACCAGCCGAGGAAGGCGAGCGCGGCCAGGCCGAGGGGAGAGCGCAGCGGGGCGATCAGCAGGGAAGCCGCCCGCCCGCGATACTCGGCTACGGCGCCGGCCAAGAACAGCAGGGCGGCAATGCCGACGACGAGCGGGCTCGACCGGTTGGCCAGCGCCATCACCGGCGCTACCAGCGCCAGCGCGACGGCGCCGGAGGCATAGAGGCGCGCCGCCGCGGCGGGGCCGGCGATCACTGGAGCTGGTGGCCGCGCTTGCCCATCTCGGCGCGGGTGCGGACCATGATGTATTCCGACACCTCCTGGGTCCAATCCTGCATGGCGCCGACCATGTCATCGAGCACCTGCGGCTGGGTCTCGACGTAGCGCTTGCCCGAGGGGGACCGGAAGAAGGCGACGATGTCCTTCAGCTCGGCCTCGGTCAGGCGCTTGGCGTAGATGCGCGCGGCGATGTTGATCAGCCGCTGCTTCTGCAGCTCCATCTCCGGATCGAGACTTTTCAGCACCTCGTCCAGATCCTTGGCGAGGTCGGGCCGCGTCACCGCGTTCTTGCGGATCTGATCGGCCATGGTCGGGATGATCGAGTCGAAGGACCGGGCAATGCCGGAGCTCAGCATCACCTCGCGGGCGAGCGCGAGATGGGAGGCGCTGACTTCGGGCTCCGGTGCAGGCGCCGGCGGCGGGGCCGTGCCGGGCTTCGCGGTCGGCTTCGGGGAGGCCGCCGGGGGTTTGGCGGCCGGCTGCTGCGCGAGCGCCACCGGCACGAGGAGGGCCTGCGACAGCAGGGTCGCGAGGACGGGGCCACCCAGGGCGGCGAGACGGAGGACCATGCGGGAGAAGCTCCGGGGAAGGAAAGGGAGGCGGCCGGGCGTCAGAGGCGGCCGAGGACGCTGACGACCGCTGCCTCACCGTCGGAAGCGGCAAGGATGGCCGCGTCGGCGATGCCGAGGAACAGGCCGTGCTCGACCACGCCCGGCACTGCCCAGAGCCGGGTGGACAAGGCTTCCGGATCGGGGATGCGGCCGAGTCGGAGATCGAGGATGGCATGGCCGCCATCGGTCAGGACGGGCGCGCCGGAAGCGTCGTGGCGGCGCACGATCTCGCCCGCGCAGCCCGACCGCGCCACCGCCGCCTGGACGGCGCGGGTGGTGGCGCCGATGCCGAACAGGTTCACCTCGACCGGCAGCGGAAAGGCGCCGAGGGTCTCGACCCGCTTCGAAGCGTCAGCGATCACCACCATGCGGCGGCTCGCCACCGCGACGATCTTCTCGCGCAGCAGGGCGGCGCCGCCGCCCTTGATGAGGCGCAAGTTTCCATCGACCTCGTCGGCTCCGTCGATGGTCAGATCGAGTTCGGGCAGCTCTTCGAGGGTGGCGAGGGGGATTCCCTCGCGCTCGCAGGCGATGCGGGTGGCCTCCGAAGTCGGCACGCCGGTGACGGTGAGGCCCGCGCGCACGCGCTCGCCGAGAAGCGCGATGAAGGCGGCCGCGGTGCTGCCGGTGCCGATGCCGAGGCGCATCCCGTCCTCGACCAGGGGGATCGCGCGCTCCGCCGCCGCGCGCTTGAGGTCCGGCGCACTCACGACACGATCTCAGGCTTCGAATTCATCGGGGGCACTCGGACCGTCGAATCTGGGGCGGCGAATCTGGGGCGATTGAGGAGGCAGGCCCTAGCACGCCTCCCCGCGACCGCAAAAGACGAACGCAAGGAAGCATGAAGGCCGCGTTGCGGCCCGAGTGGCGGCTCAAGACACAGGGCTTTCCGCCGCCTCCGGGTCTCAGGGCCGCGTTCCCTGCGGCGGCGTGGCGCTCGGGCCGGCGCGGCCGGGGGCCGGAC
>JAGTAM010000190.1 GCA_023422485.1 Pseudomonadota bacterium
CCCATCAGCCCGACCGCCCCCATCGTGTGGAGGAACTTGAGTAGGCGTCGCATGTCGGTGCGCCCCGCCGTGGCAAACCTCAGTGGAGTGTAGCCGCAAGAGAGCCGGCGAAGCGAGGGCGGTCCGATCGCCTTCTCTGCCTTGGCGGCTCAGTTTTCAGTGATGAAGGCTCCGGAGAGACTCTGAGCGAGCGCTGTGCGCGCCTGCTCGACCGACATCGATCTGAACGCGAGGAAAAATCGGCCCAATCCGCCGCTCGCTTGGTGCCCCTCGACGGTGCAGAGAAAGCGAGCCAGCGCCGCGGTTCCGAGACCGGCACAGCGGACGAACAACGTCAGGCGCCGGAGATCGGCGGACTCGTGGGCCGCGATGACGTGAGCGGCGGGCAGACCGGCCAAATGGGCGAGGGCGAGGAGGGATTCCGGGATGCGGCCGTTGCTCAACCAGTGCTGGATGTCGCTCTCGTCGAGGCCGATTTTGATGCGCAGGGCCACGGCCGCTTCGGCCCTCGCATAGTTCCGAACCTGTTGCTGACCTTTGTGCATGCGCAACCGCGCCTGTTCGTAACGTCGCTCGCGCAGCACCGCCGCCCGGCGCCGCGGATCGAGATCCGTACGGCGCTCCAATCCCTCGGCCAAAGCCTCTTCGTCCTCGATGCGCGTTGCCAGCAGCAGCAGGGTCCTGTCGGAGAGCTGCGCCCCCGCATTGGCAAGCAGCAGGCCGAGGACGGTCTCGTCCCCTCTGGCAGCGACGGCGTCGCAGACCGACGCGCTCAGCTGCGCCCGTCCCGCGATGGCGGCCAAATGTTCCTGGCCGCGGCTCTGCGCAAGATGAAGCAGGGCCGCATCGGGAATCGCGATTCGACTGCGCAGGATCGGTCCGGCGACCGGGCCGGCTTGGTCGGCCGCGAGTTGCCGCACGAGCCCCGGCGGCGCTTCCGTCAGGGCGCCGACATGTTCCGCCACCGCCTGCGCCTCGAGTCTCGCACCGCTGATGAGGCGTCCGAACACCTCATCGAAGGTTTCCAGGTGATTGTTCGAGAGCGCCGAAGACATGCCGACAAGCAGCTCGGTCACCCCCAAGAGCATCCGCTGATGGTGGGATGTGTCGGCCGTCTCCAGAATTTGGTCGATCGTATCGACGAGGTCGGCAAGGCTGCTCAAGGGAGAACCGTTCTTCGATGGGCGACGCCGAGAGTTCGCGTAGGGGCCAACCTCACGCCGCGCGGATCACCGGACATGATGCCGTTGCGTCGTGCACAGGTTGAGGGACGGCGTTCACCGGTTCGCGCCTGGGATGTGGAATCCAAGGCCGGACAGGGGGAAGCGAGCCCCCCCGACGCGGCACCCCAGGCGCAGTGCAAACCGTCTCAGCGGAGGCGGGTCGCCTTGGCGCGTTCAGGCGAATGGCGATCGGGAACGTGATCTCGGAAGACATGCTGGATGCTGATCGCGCGAGGCGCCGGCCTTGCCGACAAGGCGATCATCAAAGGGTAGCAGACTTTCCCGCCACCTAAATCCCAAAGCGCAGAACAGTCTCTCAGGTCACAAAAGATCTCATATTATTGAATATTCATCTCAAAGTCCGAAAACGGGCATTTATGTCTCAATCAACACGCTCAATGTCTCATCGCGGCGCGCGTCGCCCGAACAACGACGTCTCCCGATCGTGCCGGCAGTTCGCTCCGTCCATCACCTTCGCGCGGATCCTCCGGCCGCGCGATCGCGTCCGGATCGACACGTCTCCGACTCCCCTACCAATCGGATTGACCAGCCGAACGACGCCAAAAAAAGGTCTTTCGGCCCGTCCCATCCGATCTGAACCATTGATAAGACAGGACCCGCCGAGACGATCTCAGATCTAGATTAGACTTGGAATAAATTGTTGTTTCCCAGCAACGACTGATCTTATCGCGATCCCCCGACATAAAATATGCGCACGTCTGCTTGCTGTTCGCATATTATCATACGTAAACGCGCTGTCCCGGCTCCGTGGAGCCAGCTGTCAAATCGGAACGGCTATGAGCAGCGTAGCGCAAGGGAGACCGCATCCCGTCACACCGGGATCGGCTGCGCTCATCACAGGCTCACGTGCGCTGCTTGGCCTCGCTCTGTCCTGGCCCCTTGGAGCCCATGCACAGACCGTCCCACCGGAGGGCGCCGAGGCCGTCTTGTCCGAACTCTCGGTCACGGGCAGCGGCGAGCGGGCGGGCGGGCCCGTCGTCGGCTACCGCGCGACGCGCTCGGCCACCGCGACGCGCACCGACACGGCGCTCCGCGACACGCCGCAATCGATCCAGGTCGTCCCACGAGAGGTTCTGGTCGATCAGCAGAGTGTCCGCCTCACCGACGCGCTCACCAATGTCAGCAATGTCCAGCCCGGCGGCACCATCCAGGGCCGCTCCGACACCTACATCCTGCGCGGCTTCCGCACCCAGACCTACGCCATCGATGGGCTGGTGCTGAACCCGGCCAATTCCTTCCAGCCGACGCAGCGCGACCTCGCCAACGTCGAGCGGGTGGAGGTGTTGAAGGGTCCGGCCTCCGTGCTCTACGGCCAGGGCGATCCTGGCGGCCTGATCAACATCGTCACGCGCCAGCCGACCCTCGCCCCGTCCGCCGACCTGACCGTCCAGGGCGGCTCCTTCGCCTTCCGGCGGGTGCAGGGTTCGGTGTCGGGCGCGATCCCGAGCGTGGAGGGTCTCGCCGCCCGCTTCAGCTTCGGTACGCAGAACGAGGCGACCTTCCGCGATTTCGGCGGCCCGGAAAACTCCCGACACTTCTTCGCGCCGGCCTTCGCCTGGACCCCCGATCCATCGACCCGCGTCTATCTCAACGCCGAATTCACCCGTCAGCACAGCCAGTACGACGAGGGCCTGATCGCCTTCCGCGGCCGGGTGCCGCTCGACAACGTCCGCCGCTTCTACGGCGAGCCGTGGTCGCGCTATTACGGCGAAGCGAACGCGATCACCTTGCTCGCAGAGCACGACGTCAACGAGAACCTGACCCTGCGGCAGGCCGTCAACGGCCAGTGGGGATCGTTCAATCTCCTCGCGACCCGGGCGACCGGCGTGAACGCCGCCGGCACCACGGTGACGCGGCGCCTCACGGAAGGCGATTCGATCTACCATTCCATCGACAGCCGGACCGAGGCGGTCGGCCGCTTCATCGATCCGTTCGGCTTCCGCCACACGGCACTGGCCGGCTTCGAGATCGTGGATGGCTTTCGTCATCCCCTGACGACGCAAGGGACGGCGACCTCGGTGTCCTTCCTCAACCCGATCCGGGGCTCGGTTCCGCAGGTCGGTACGCTGACGCTGCAGAGCGACCTGCGGCAGAAGCTCAGCCTGTTCGGACTCTACCTGCAGGACCAGATCGAGTTCTTTCCCGGCCTGCAGCTCGTGCTCGGCGTGCGCTTCGATACGGCCGACCAGCTCTACTTCCAGCGCACGCCGACCACGCGGACGATCCCGCCGGAGCAGAACCTCACCGGGGTCTCGCCGCGGGTCGGCCTCGTGTGGCGGCCGGTGGCGCCGCTCACGCTCTACGGCAGCTACACCACCTCCTTCGTGCCGCAGACCGCCAACGTCCTCAACGTGGCGAGCCCGCCTCCGGAGACCGGCGAGCAGGTGGAGGTCGGCGCCCGCTTCGACCTGATCCCCGACCAGCTCACGGTGAGCGCGGCCGCCTTCCGCATCCTGCGAGCGAACGTGGCCGCCTCCGATCCGGTCAATACCGGCTTCTCGATCATTACCGGCGAGCAGCGCGCGCAAGGGTTCGAGGGCGACATCGCCGGTGAGATCCTGCCGGGCTGGAAGATCATCGGCGGCATCGGCTACCTCGATGCGGAGGTCACGCGGGACCGCTTCATCCCGGTCGGCAACCGCCTGCCCGCGGCACCGGTCTTCAGCACCAGCGTCTGGTCGACCTACCAGTTCCAGGGCGGCCCCCTGCGAGGCTTCGGCTTCGGCGGCGGCCTCACCTATGTCGGCGAGCGCTTCGGCGACATCACCAACACCTACAAGGTCGGCGCCTATGCCCGCCTCGACGCGACCGTGTTCTACGAGATCGACCCGACCTGGCGCTTCGCCGTGAACGGCCGCAACCTCACCGACCGGCGCTACATCGAGCAGCCATTCAACCTATTCAACAACCTGCCCGGTGCGCCCCTCACGGTGCTCGCCAGCCTGACGGCGCGCTACTGAGGCGCGCCGATCGCGAGCCGAACGATCCTTTTTTTCGAGCGCCATGCCGTCAGCCTTCTCCCCCGTCCGCACCGTTCTGTTTCGCCTGCACTGGGCACTCGGCCTCACCGCCGGACTCCTGCTCGCGCTGGTCGGAGCGACGGGTGCGCTGATGAGCTACGAGGAGGCGATCACCGCTTTCGCCAATCGCGATCGAGTAGAGATCGCGGCGCCGGAGCGGGCGCCGCTGGCGCCTTCGGCCCTGGCGGCTCGGATCGAGTCGCAGCGTCCGGGGCAGCGGGTCGCCGCGCTGACCCTCTCGGGCGAGACCGGCCGGAACACCGTTCCGAGCGCCGTGGCGCGCTTTGCCCGCGCACGGGCCGGCGGCGAGCGGCCGCCTTCCGTCTACGCCGACCCCACCGACGGGACCGTGCTCGGACCCGTGCGGTTGGAGGGGTTCTTCGGCACCGTGCGGGCGCTGCACCGCTGGCTGCTGCTCCCCGGCGAGGGCAAGGGCTGGGGCCGCACGCTCACCGGCGCCGGCGCCCTCGCGCTGCTCGCCTTCCTCGGCAGCGGGCTTTACCTGCGCTGGCCCGGACGGCACGGCTGGCGGGTCTGGCTCCGGCCGAACCTTGCCCGGCCCGGCCGCGCCCGCTGGTGGTCGCTGCACGCGGTGGCCGGGACTTGGCTGCTGCCGGTCTACGCGGTGACCGCCCTGTCGGGCCTATGGTGGTCCTACGATTGGTATCGCGCGGGCGCGACGTGGCTCCTCACGGGACAAGCGCCGAAGGAGCGGTCCGAGGCGCGCCCCGCCAACCGCGTGTCCGAGGATCGCAACCCCGACGGCGTCCCGGCGGTCGATGCGGCCTGGACCGACTTCTCGGCGACGCGCACGGCCGCCCTCGCGACGCTCACCCTGCCGGGACCGGAGGCGGCGGCGATCCGCATCCGCTGGCACGCCCCGGATACGATCCTTCGCAACGAGGCCACCTACGACGCTCGCACCGGCGTCCCGCTCAGCGACCAGCGCGCCACCGATACGAGCCTCGGCCAGCGCCTCGCCGACAACATGCTCGAAGTGCATCGCGGCCGCTTCTTCGGCACGCCCGCCGCCCTGCTGTTCTGCCTCGCGGCGCTCGCGCTCCCCGGCTTTTTCGCCACCGGGCTGACGCTCTACGCCCTGCGCCGCCGGGCCGGGCGGCGA
>JAGTAM010000266.1 GCA_023422485.1 Pseudomonadota bacterium
GCCATTGCCGAGCGCGCGGACGATGTCGCCCGCATCCGCCACCGCGCCGTTGTCGAGCCGCGCGGTGAAGTGGCGCCGGTCGCGGGGGCGGCCCTCGCCGTCCTCGGCCGGATAGCCCGCCGCGATCCAGGCCGGCATCCCGCCTTCCAGGATCTTGACGTCGCGCATGCCGAAGGTCTGGAGCATCCAGCGCACCCGCGGCGCCGAGAACAGGCCCATCCCGTCGTAGACGACGACCTGCGCCCCGTCGCCGACACCGAGCGCGCGCATCTTCGAGGAGAACACCTCGGGCCGCGGCAGCATGTGGGGAAGGGAAGAATCGGTATCGCTCATCGCGTCGAGATCGAAGCGGATCGCACCGGGGATATGGGCCGCCTGATACTCGGCTTCGGCGTCGCGCCCCTGCGCCGGCAGGTACCAAGACGCGTCCAGGACGACGATGTCCGGCGCACTGAGGCGCTGGTGCAGCCACTCCACCGTGACGAAGGGCGATGCGGTCATGGATGTCCTCGCCTGTGCGCGTACCCGCAAATTGAAGTCACCACATCCGGCATTGAGGGGAATTCGGCAAGGCCGGGAAGCGGAAACCCCCATGTCACCGGGTCCCGCTTGTTTGAGGCCTTTCGCCGGCCTGCGGGCGGCCCGATCTTGGGGTAAGCCCTTCGCGGAGAGTTGAGGATACGACACGACGTGCGAGAGACCTATCACATCGAGGTGCTCGGCCCCGAGGAGGCCGACGCGCCCGGCGGCGTTCAACAGCGGATCTCCGTGCGGACGTCGAGTCAGGAGGGGGCGGAGGAGCGGGCGCGACGCCTGTTCGCACGCGCCCGGGTGCCGCAGCGCTCCGGCGCTTCCGCGGAAGCGGTGCGGGTGATCGACGGGGCGGGAGTCGAGGTGTTTCGGATGAGTCGTTTCGACGAGGGATGAAGGCCTCACGCATGAAAACCCTGGCGCGGTGCGGGCCGGGGTTTCGCTGTCGATGACGATCCGGCAGCGCGCTGCCGGATCGCTCGGTTCCCGACGCGGCGGTTTCGTCAGGCGAAGGTGCCGTCCCCAAAGGTCGAACGCCCTTCGACCGCGCCGTATTCGAGGTAGTGCTGCAACGGGTTGATGCCGGCCGCCGCCACGTCACCGTAGGCCGCCAGATACTGATTCGTGCTGAACTGAGCGGAAGGATCGCGGCCCTCCTTCCAGCCGTAGGTCAGGTAGTGCTGGAGCGGATCGATGCCGGCCGCCGCCACGTCGGTATAGGCGGCGAGGTAACCCTTCGTGTCGAAGAAGGCATTCGGGTCGCGGCCCTCCCGCCAGCCGTAATCGCGAAAATGCTGCTCGGCGTCGTTGCCGTTGTTGAAGACGTCCTTGTACTGGCTCAGGTAGAACAGGTCGTCGACGAGGGCATTGCCGTCGGCCTGCAGGATGGAGCGGTCGGCGAACGCGAACACTTCGGTGTTCTTGACCGTGTCCGTGGAGTCCTGGCCGCCGATCACGGACAGGGTGCCGGCCGACGTGACATCGGCGTCGACGAAGTTGAAGGCGAAGACGGCCGTGTCGGTGCCGAGCGCGCCGTCGAGTGTGTTGGCCCCCGAACCGCCCGACATCCGGTCGTTGCCGTAATCCCCGAAGAGCACATCGTCGCCCGCGTCGCCGAACAGGGCATCGTTGCCGAGGTCGCCGTCGACGAGGTCGTCGCCGTCGCCGCCCCTGACGGTATCATTGTCATCGCCGCCGGCGACGAAGTCGTTGCCCTCGTCACCGAAGACGAGATCGACGCCCGCCTCGCCGACCAGAAAGTCGTTTCCGAGGCCGCCGTAGAGTGCGTCGTCGCCGGGATTGCCGGCCGCGTAATCGTCGCCGTCCTGGCCGTAGATCGTGTCGTTGCCGGCCTCGCCGATGATCTGATCGAAGCCGGCACCACCGAAGATTGTGTCGTCACCGGGCCCGCCGGCGATGTAATCGAGGTCGGCGCCGCCAGTAATGGTATCGTTTCCGTCCTGACCATCGATCCTGTTGAAGCCGCCTGGATCGGTGATGACGTCGTTCCCGAGCAGACCGAGAATGATGTCGTCATCCGGCGTGCCGGTCAGAACATTGTTTACGTCTGTTCCCGCAATCGTCGCCATTGCACGTCTCCTGCCCGAGCGGGTTCAAGCCGCCGCTTAAACATCTGATGCAGGATTGATGATGTTCCCTGGTACCGAAAACTTTTCGAAATCACATGAGCGTTATTGTCTTTTGATATATACTGGCGATTACGGCCAAGTTTTTGTTTTTGATCTTTGTTGTAATCTTGTCTGACTGTGAACGGCAGGGATGGTATCGGGATCCGAATCACCGATCGATGCTCCCATCACATGCGCTGGGGGAATCCGCGATCACGGCCGCGATGGCATCCGGGTCAAACCTCGATCGTCTTGCGTCGGCCGTTCATGCCTGTTGCCTTGAATACGAGCACCGGCACGACCTTCGCTACGTCCTTCGCACTGACTTCGCATTGACTTCGCAGGTGCAACGTCGCATATCGCACCCGCAGCGTCAGCGGCCACACGGGGTCGCTTGAGGGGGCTGCGTGACGGTTCGCGCCTTTCGAGGTCGCGCCCCGGCCCCTCTCTTCAACGTGCATGCACCCCAGGCCGCCCCATCACGCGGGCAGCCTTCCGCACCGACGGACCTCCTCGTTTTTCCGCGCGCGTTGCGCCGGATCGCAGGTTCCGCTGCCTGAAAGTACCGACTTGACCCAATTCACTGATTTCGGCCTCGCTCAGCCCGTGCTCCGCGCGCTGGAAGAGGCCGGCTACGTCACGCCGACCCCGATCCAGTCGCAGGCGGTTCCGCCGGCGATGGAGGGCCGCGACCTGTGCGGTATCGCCCAGACCGGCACCGGCAAGACCGCCGCCTTCGCCCTGCCGATCCTGCACCGTCTCTCGCTCGAGAACCGCCGCGCGCCGCGCCGCGGTTGCCGCGTGCTCGTGCTCTCGCCGACCCGCGAGCTGGCGAGCCAGATCGCCGAGAGCTTCTCCGATTACGGCCGGCACCTGCCCTTCACCAACACCGTCGTCTTCGGCGGCGTGAACATCAGCCGCCAGGAGCGGGCGATCGCGCCGGGCGTCGATATCCTCGTCGCCACGCCGGGCCGGCTCATCGACCTCGTCGATCGCCGGGCGCTGACGCTGGAGGGGGTCGAGATCCTCGTCCTCGACGAGGCCGATCAGATGCTCGACCTCGGCTTCATCCACGCGCTCAAGCGGATCGTGAAGATGCTGCCGGCGCGCCGCCAGAGCCTGTTCTTCTCGGCCACGATGCCGAAGAACATCGCCGGCCTCGCCGACCAGTACCTCAGCAATCCCGTGCAGGTCGCGGTCACCCCGGTGGCGACCACTGCCGAGCGGGTCGATCAGCAGGTCATCTTCTGCCACACCGGCGCCAAGCAGGCCCTGCTCAACCATGTCCTGCGCGATCCGAAGATCGAGCGCGTGCTCGTCTTCACCCGCACCAAGCACGGTGCGGATCGGGTGGTGCGCGGTCTCGACAAGGCCGGCATCGTCGGCGCAGCCATCCACGGCAACAAGAGCCAGCCGCAGCGTGAGCGGGCACTTGCCGCCTTCCGCGACGGCTCCTGCCGCGTGCTCGTGGCCACCGACATTGCCGCCCGCGGCATCGACGTCGAGGGCGTCACCCACGTGGTGAACTACGACCTGCCGAACGTGCCGGAATCGTACGTCCACCGCATCGGCCGCACGGCCCGCGCCGGGGCGGAGGGTCAGGCGATCTCGTTCTGCAACGACGAGGAGCGCGCCTACCTCCGCGACATCGAGCGGACCACGCGCCAGAAGGTGCCGGTCGCCGGCTTCCCCGAGGGCTTCGTGCCGCCGAGCCGTCAGGAGGCGCAGGACACCGCCGCCGAGGAGGCGCGCCGTCCGCCGCGCCAGCCGCAGGGTCGCCCCGGCCATCGCCAGGGTCGTCC
>JAGTAM010000359.1 GCA_023422485.1 Pseudomonadota bacterium
GTCGTGGGTCACGATCAGGATCGCGCCCGGATACTGGCGCAGGTGCCCTTCGAGCCAGTTCACGGTCTCGGCGTCGAGGTGGTTGGTCGGCTCGTCGAGGAGCAGCAGTTCCGGCTCCCACAGCAGCAGCTTGCACAGCGCCACGCGGCGGCGCTCGCCGCCCGAGAGGGTCGCCACCGGCTGCTCGTCGCTGGGGCAGCCCAGCGCTTCCATGGCCTGATCGACCTTGGAATCGAGCTCCCAGAGGTTCTGGGCCTCGATCTGGTCCTGGAGGGCGGTCATCTCGTCCGCCGTCTCCTCGGAATAGTTCATCGCGAGTTCGTTGTAGCGGTCGAGCAGCGCCTGCTTCTCGGCCACGCCCTCCATCACGTTCTCGCGCACCGACTTGTTCGGATCGAGCTGCGGCTCCTGCGGCAGGTAGCCGACGCGCGCGCCCTGCGCGACGAAGCCCTCGCCGGTCCAGTCCTTGTCGATGCCGGCCATGATCTTGAGGAGCGTCGACTTGCCGGCGCCGTTGACGCCGAGCACGCCGATCTTGGCATCGGGGTAGAAGGACAGGTTGACGTTCTCGAGGACCTTCTTGCCACCGACATAGGTCTTGGTCAGACCCCGCATGTGGTAGATGAATTCGCGGGCCATGTGCGTTCGTCCTGCGTGAAGCGTGGGTGCCGGGCGGGCCGGCGGCCGCGGATGCGTGGCCTCTCGCGCGAGGCTGGCCGGATCGAGCGAAAATGCCCGAGCCATGCCGCGCGGGGCGCCGTCCGCTCACGGATGAAGAATTTCGTGTTCGAGTATCAGGGCGGCCGGGCAGGGGCAAGGCGCCGCCCGGCCAGGGCGAAGGCGAACCGCCGGGCGCCGTCCGGATGTCGGGTGTGCGGAAGGCGGGCGAAAGAGGTTCAGGCGAAGGGATTGCGCACCGGCACGGCCGCCTGCGGCTCCTCGGGCACGGAATCGGGCAGATCCTCCGCCTCGAGGGCGGCGACCACCGCGTCGAGCAGGTCTTTCAGCGCCTTCGCTCGCCGCAGGCCGTCCCGGTCGCGGGTGAGATCGAGGCTGCCGTGCAGGACGATGCGCTGCGTGCCGTTCTCGATCGAGAAGCCCGCGAAGGTCTGGACGCCCGCATCCTCCGCGAAGGGGCGGAAGGGCAGGGCGGGATCGGCTTTGCGGCGCGTCATCGGGGTCTCCTCAGAAGATCGCGCGCATCAATTCGCGCCAGAGCCGGCGCAGGACATCGACGGCCAGTTGCTTGAGGAAGTCGGCGAAGGATTCCTGGTCGCCGCGGGAGAATTCCTGCGGTTCGGGCAGCGTCATCGCCTTGGCTTTCGTCGCCTCGGGCAGCGCCGGGAACACATCGAGGCCGGCGATGTCCCGCAGGGTGGTGAGCGGGACCGCCCGCCATTCTGCGCCCGCCTTGTTCGGGGCGAGATAGGCCCCCGCCTCTCCGGTGCGTGGGTCGTAGATCGCCTTGAACAGCTGCGTCGGCACCAGCACCCGCCCCTTGATCGCGCCGACCGAGCGGCCCTCGAAGACCGGGCCGGTCACCACGAAGATCTCGCCGCGCTCGGTGGCGAGCCGGCGCACGCTCTCCTCGATCGCCGCCCACAGGCCGCGGTTCAGCGCCCGGTTCTGAGGCACGATGTTGGCGAGGCTGAAGGATTCGGCCTGTGCGGCCGCGCTCGGCATGTCGCCCGCCGGAGCGAGGTGGCCGCGGTCGTAGCCGCTGCGGACGTAGTCGGCGAGGCTGGCGCGGTCGTCCTCGGGCAGGCGGTCCTCGTCGTGGAAGGCGTCGGCGCGCTCGACCCGGCGGGCGGCAGCCACGCTCCGGCGCGTCAGGCGCTCGGCAGCGTAGAGCGGCGTGCGCGAGACCCCCGAATGCAGCACGGCGAAGGCATCGAAGCAGAGCGGCACCGCCCTGTCGGCGAGCTTGGGGTTGGCGAGGACCGGCGCCCGGCCCTCCGCGAACAGCGTGGGACAGGCAGGGGCGTCCTGAAGCGCCTGGGCTGCCGCGCCGTGAGTGAAGACAAGGAGGAAAAGAATGGGAGGGAGGGATCGCAGCGCCATCGCCGGATCAATAGCAGACACGGACGCGGCGAGGTCCGGACGGCGTTTCACGCCAGCGGTAGCCGCAGGGGCGCCCGAGCGGATCGATCAGCGGGCGGACGTCCCGGTCCGGCGGTCCCGGTGGGCGGCGGCAGCGGACGTCGTCGGGGCAGACGACCGGGCTCGGGCGGGATTGGCCGGCATCCGCTGCCCAGGCCGCGCTGCCCGTCGTCAGGGCGAGCGCCAGCGCGGCCGTGACCGGTCTCATTGCGGCGAATGGCATCGGGCGGCAGCCTCGGGAGGAGCGGGCGACGTGAGGGGGCTGAGCGGGCGAGATGTTGATCAATGCACCCTTCATCCATAATTGAGGGCGCGTCACGCGTGAAATCGTGGGGCTGCCTTAACTTTGAAGGCAGATGAGGCGGCCGAATCCTCTGAAAGGTGCGCCGCTGTTGCAGCGAGATCATGGTATCCCGTGATCGGTTTGCGCTAGAATGATCGTTCATACGTCCCGGGGCGAAGCGGTTTCCGGGTGCGGGCGAGTTCCGAGGATGGGCCGCGTTCGACGATTCGGGCGGGCGGCCCTGCAGGAACTGCCCCGCTGACGGGAACGCATTGAGAGACGGGTGAAGGCATTGGCACTAGCGGACACGACGATCCTAGAGGGTCTTGAGACGCCGGATCGTCTCCGGCTTCTGCCGGAGAGCGAGCTGCAGCGCGTCGCCGACGCGGTACGCGCCGAGATGATCGACGCGGTCTCGATCACCGGCGGCCATCTCGGCTCGGGCCTGGGCGTGGTCGAACTCACGGTCGCGCTGCACCACGTGTTCGACACCCCCGACGACCGCATCGTCTGGGACGTCGGGCACCAGTGCTACCCGCACAAGATCCTCACCGGACGGCGCGACCGTATCCGGACGCTGCGCCAGGGCGGCGGCCTGTCCGGCTTCACCAAGCGATCCGAGAGCGAGTACGACCCCTTCGGGGCGGCCCATTCCTCCACCTCGATCTCCGCCGCGCTCGGCATGGCGGTGGCGCGCGACCTCGACGAGGCCCAGGCCAAGGCCAAGGGCGGCCCGCTTCCGAAGCGCCGCAACATGATCGCGGTGATCGGCGACGGCTCGATGTCGGCGGGCATGGCGTATGAAGCCATGAACAATGCCGGCGCGCTGCACTCGCGCCTGATCGTCATCCTCAACGACAACGACATGTCGATCGCGCCGCCCGTCGGCGCGATGTCGGCCTACCTCGCGCGGCTGGCGTCGGGCGGCACCTACCGCTCCTTGCGCGAGACCGCCAAGCAGCTCGGCAAGCTGTTGCCGAAGGCGCTCTACCAGCGCGCGGCGGCGGCCGAAGAGTATGCCCGCTCGCTGATCGTGGGCGGCGGCACGATGTTCGAGGAGATAGGCTTCCACTACGTGGGCCCCGTCGACGGGCACAACCTCGACCACCTGCTGCCGGTGCTCAAGAACGTGCGCGACTCGGATCAGGGCCCGATCCTGCTCCACGTGGTGACGCAGAAGGGCAAGGGCTACGCCCCGGCGGAAGCGTCCGCCGACCGCTACCACGGCGTGGTCAAGTTCGACGTGGTCTCAGGGGTGCAGGCCAAGGCCAAGGCGAACGCCCCGGCCTATACGCGGGTGTTCGGCGAGAGCCTGATCAAGGCGGCCGATGCCGACCCGAAGGTGGTGGCGATCACCGCGGCGATGCCCGGCGGCACCGGGATCGACCTGTTCGGCAAGGCGCATCCGGACAAGACCTTCGACGTCGGCATCGCCGAGCAGCACGCGGTGACCTTCGCCGGCGGTCTGGCCACCGAGGGCTACAAGCCGTTCGTGGCGATCTACTCGACCTTCCTGCAGCGGGCCTACGATCAGGTCGTGCACGACGTGGCCTTGCAGAACCTGCCGGTGCG
>JAGTAM010000364.1 GCA_023422485.1 Pseudomonadota bacterium
AGCCGTGACGGGCGGCCAGGGCGAGCCCCTCGGCGGACCAGGCGCCCATGAAGTGCAGGCGATCATCGCACTCGTGCGCGAGCACGAAGCGCACCGACCCCGCGCAGAGCACGCAATCGGTGTCGAAGACGAGGATCGGCGGAAGGCCGGTCGTCACGACGCGCTGACCACGATCTCCACCAGGTTCGGCTGCCCTGAGCGGATGCCCGCCTCGACCGCCCCGGCGATGTCCGCCGCCCGCTCGATCCGGCGGGAGGGCACGCCCATCGAGGCGGCCAGCGCCAGAAAGTCGATCCGCGGGTCGGTCAGGTCCATGGCGATGAAGCGGTTCGCGCGCACCGAAGCGTAGTGCGTCTGCGATTTCATGAACTGCTTCAGGATGTTGTACTCGGCATTGTTGATGACGACGAAGGTCACGGGCAGCCCTTCATGCGCGGCGGTCCAGAGCGCCTGGGGCGAGTACATCGCAGCTCCGTCGCCGACGATGCAGACGACCGGTGCCCGGTCGAGCCCGAGCGAGAAACCGACCGAGGCCGGCATGCCCCAGCCGAGCACGCCGCCGCGGATCGAGGAATATTGCCGCGTCCAAGTGCTGTGCAGGATCGTGCGCAGGTGTCCGAGAGTCGCGGGCGCCTCGTCGACGATGGCGACATCGGCCCCGACGGCGCGGGCGATCTCGTGGGCGGCGACGAGGGGATGGATCACGGGATCGGCGAAGGCGGCGTCCGCCCGGGCTTCCAGGGCGGCCCGGCGCGCGTCGTAGGCCGCGACGGCCTCGCGGCGCAGGCGGGCATAGGTCTCGGCGCGGGGTGCGACGCGCGCCTCGAGCATGGGCAGCAGCACGTCGAGGGAGGCGCGCACGTTGCCGACCGTCGAGAGCTGCGTCGCGTAGGTGCGGCCGAGATCGCGCGCATCCGCCGAGAGCTGGAACACTTGCGTGCCCGGCGGCACCGCCGAGCCTTCGGTGTAGAGCACGGTGATGAGCGACTTGCCGCCGAGCGCGAACACCGCGTCGTAGCGGCCCAGGATTTCGGCGATGCCGCTCGCCTTGGTCGGCAGGTTGCCCATCCAGAGCGGGTGGGCGGTCGGGAACGGGATATGCGCCGGCCAGGACGAGCCGTAGACCGGCGCCGCGAGGAGGTCGGCAAGCCGCACCGCCTGGGCCGACGCGTCGCTGGCATCGACCTCGTCGCCGGCGATCAGGGCGAGACGTCCCGGCGGGATGGCAGCGAGATGCTCTGCCAGCCGGTCGAGGGAGCCGGCCACGGCGCGGTGATCGATGGTGGAGATCTCGCCGAGCGGGGCGGCGGTCCTCGCCTCCATCACATCCATGGGCAGCGACAGGAAGACGGGGCCCGAGGGTGCCGCCGCGGCGTCGTGAAACGCGCGGCGCAGGAGCACCGGAAGCTGGTCGGCGTTCGTCACCTCGCGCGCCCACTTCACCGTGGGAGCGGCGATGGCGGTCAGGTCACCGAACAGGAGCGGATCGGTGATGACGTGCCGCGAATCCTGCTGGCCCGCGGTCACCACCAGCGGCGTGCCCGAGATCTGGGCGTTGAGCAGGTTGCCCATGCCGTGACCGAGGCCGCCGGCGGTGTGCAGGTTGAGGAAGCCCGGCCGGCGCGCAGCCTGCGCGTAGCCGTCGGCCATGGCCACCGCGCTCGCTTCCTGCAGCGCGAGCACGTAGGCGATGTCGGTCGCCTCCGTCAGGGCGTCGATCAGCGGCAGTTCGGTCGTACCGGGATTGCCGAAGATGTAGCGGACCCCCTCCGAGCGCAGCACCTCCACCAGCACCTCGGCGCCGCGCCGCCCGGCCACCGCATCGAGTGTCGTGACCGCCATGGCATTCCTCCTTGCGCGCCTCAGGTCCCTGATTCAACGCGCATCGTCCGCGCCGGGATGACACCTGGCCGGGCGCGGTCTCAGGGTCTCTCACCATCGACGGCTGCCCGAAGGCCGCTCATCCCTCTGGCGGACCTGCCGCCGAAATCGTCACCGGTTCAGGGCTGGGCGGCGCGCGGCCGCACGGTCCAGGTCGCCCAGAAGACCGGCCGGCCGTAGAGGGAGGAGGCGTCGCTGCCGTCGACCCGCGGCGCCCGGCGATCGAGCCAGGTCAGGAAGCCGCCCTTGTCCGGGTAGATCGTCGGCGCATCGAGATTGCCGTAGCGGTCGGTCATCCAGCCGAAGCCGTCACGGGTGAAACGCCCCAGGGCGTCACCGCCGGAGCGCAGGCCGAGATAGGCGGTCGAATGGCCGGCGGCGATCGGTTCCGAATAGAGCGTCAGGGCGGTGATGCTGCCGGGCGAGAGATCGGACGTGTAGTGCAGACAAATGTCGGCGACGGGTCCGCCCGAAACGGTGACCGGCCGCGAGCAGGAATAGGCCAGCGCCCAGCGATCCATGCCGCGTGCCTTGGCGACGCGGATCTCGGTCTCCGCGGGCAGGCTCTCGATCAGGGTGACGGGCGCCGACCACGCGCGCTCGGCGAGTGGGTCGCGGCTCGTGCGCAGATACAGTGCCATGCGCCGCTTGCTCCGCGGTGCCCCGCAATCGGCGGGCAGCACGTCGGTGTAGAAGTAGTGGTAGAGGCGATCGACCACGCTGATCGAACCGGTCAGGCCGCGGGCCTCGAGATCCGGCGCGGCGCAATTGCCGACGATCGGCTTGCC
>JAGTAM010000366.1 GCA_023422485.1 Pseudomonadota bacterium
GCCTTCACCGGGCTCGTCGCATCCGGCGCGGCCGGACAGCCCTGCCGATTGGCCGGCACGGGCGCGGCGGATGCCGGCACCCTCCTCATGGAGGAGCGCGACGACGTGATCGCGCTCGCCGTGGTGCTGGCACCGAACGAGCCGCTCGCCACGGCGCGGCGGGCCTTCTTCATCGGGATGCAGGCTCTGGCCGACGCGGTCGGCACCTTCGGGCCGCCGGAGATCCCGGTAACCTTCGTGTGGCCCGACACCTTGACCTTCAACGGTGCCCGCCTCGGCGGCGGGGCGCTGCACTGGCCGGAGGGCTGCGGCGAGGCTGACACGCCGGATTGGCTCGTGTTCTCGGCGATGCTGATCGCCTCGAAGCGGGATGCGGGCGATCCCGGTCTCACGCCCGAGTCCACCTCGCTGGAGGAGGAAGGGTTTCCCAAGGACCTGCGCGAGCCGCTCGTGGAGAGCTTTGCCCGCCACCTCACCAAGGCCTTCGAGATCTGGAGCGAGGATGGGGCTGCGCGCGCGACGGGACGCTACCTCGCCCGTCTCGCGCTGGAGCCGGGAGCGCGTGCGACGATCGAACCGGACGGGAATGCCCGGATCGTCCATGCCGACCGGCGCGTCGAGACCCTGCCGCTGCTGCCAGGGCTGCTCACCCCGTCCTGGCGCGATTCGGCCACTGGCACGGTGCGGCTGTGAGTGCGGGCAGGCTGCCGCGCACCCTGCGGCTCGACCCCTCCGACACCTTCGTCTTCGCCCGCGCCGCCGAGCCCGGTGAGTGGGCGGTGACCGGCTCGTTCCTGTTCTTCGATGCCGACCTCTCCGCCCTGGCCGGCAAGGAGCGGGCGGCGTTCCGCTCCGGCTTCGTCGGCGTCGCCTCCCTCGGTTTTTCTACCCTGGTCGTCGTCAGCGAGGCGAGCGCGGTGGAACGCGAGGCGGCGATCGAGGCACTGGCCCGCCACATTCACGAGCGCTTCGGCGCGCCGGATCGAGAGGCCGCTCGTGCCGCTGCGCGCGAGGAGATCGAGGTCGCGGCCTCCCTGTGCAACCTGCCCGTCGGCAGCGTGATCGCCATGCACCGAAGCGAGCGCGACGGCGAGATCCGGGAGGAGTTCCGCACCCTGCACCAGCGCACCGCCGGTGACGACCCGCTGCACGGGCGCGCCTTCCACTTCGTCGAGACCGACGAGGACGGACCTGACGAACAGGCCGACCTCGTCGGACTTCTGAACGGCGCCTCCACGGGGGCTGAGAGAGCATGACCGAGTTCTGGGTATCGAGCGGCCACCACCTGACGCAGCGCACCGAGGGCGGCGGGCTTGCCGTCACCGACGAGCTGATCCTCGCCTATCTGGCGCGCCCCGAACTGGTGCCGCCGGAGGAGGCCTGCGCGGCCGAGCGGGCCTTGCATGCGAGCCTGCTCGCCGACCCGCGGCGGACCGTCACGGATGGTGAAATCGAATGCATCGCGGACGCGGATGCACGGGAAAACTGGGAGGTGATGCTCGCCTTCCGCGAGCGGCTTCTCACGGCCCGCTCGGTCGAGGCGGCCTATCTCGCGCTGGTGCGCGGCGGATTGCAGGGCGTGCCGGGGCTGTTCCTGACTCAGCTCGTGCATCTGATCCTGCGCAACGCGCTCGATGGCTGCGAGGACCCGTTCGTGCTGCGCGCCGCCGAGCTGTTCTTCCGCCCGCAACGGGTGAGCCTGCACGAGGGCGCGGTGCTGCTCGCCGATGCCGAGGTGATCGAGGCGCGGGAGGGGGGTGCGCCCCTTTCGCCGCTCGTGTCGATGCTCGGAAAGGAGGCGGCGAGCGAACTCGACGTGCTCAACGAGGAGAACGCCTGGACCTATTGGAGCCGGTCGGATGCCTTCACCATGGCGCTCAATCTCGGCTCCAGCGCCCAGAGCCGGGAAGGACTGGCGCGGGCGATCGAGGCCTTCGTGCGACACCTGCTCAATGTCGAGGTTGCGGTCGCGCCGCTGGCCCAGTTGGAGGATCCCGATTGGCGCTGGTTCGTCGGGCTCGACGCCGAGGGTACGCGGATCGGCAACGCGCTCTGGCGCGGGGAGACGCTCGGCGACGACGCCCGCGAGCGGGTCATCGCCGTCTTCAGCCTCACCTTCGCCGATCCGGCGCGCGTCGATCCGCGGGTCGGCGACAGGCCGGTCTATCTCCTGCTCGCCATGACCCCCGACAAGGCCGTGCAGCTCAAGTCCCAGAACCTTATCGTCGGATTGCCGCTGGCCGCCGACCGGGCCGCCGCGTGAGGCTCGCCATGACACCGGACAACAACACCCAGGGCCTGCCGGACGACCGCTTCGAGGTCGGCATCATCGTGGCGCGCCGCCGCCTGAAGGGACCGTGGGCGAGCCATGCCTGGATGCCGGTCGCGGCCTTGCCGGCCGCGCCCCAGGCCGCGCCCTGGACCAAGCTCTCGGAAACCGAGGACGAGGCGACCTTCTACGCCGGCGCCCACGAAGTCTCCCTCCACATCGCCGAGACGGCGCATTACCGCGACAATCTCGTCTCCGGCCGTCCCTCCCTCTGGGTCACGCTGCACGCCACGGCGGACGACACCTACGAGGTCGCAAGCGTCACCGCCGACCCTTACGAGGGCGAGTCGATGGCCGAGGGAATCGGCGAGATCGTCGAGGCCGTGCCGATGCCGCGCGAAGTGCAGGCGACGCTTCTCGCGTTCATCGAAGCGTTCCACATCGAGCGGACGTTCGAGAAGCGCAAGCGCGACCGGGCCGATCCCGAGGCCCTGGCCCGCCGCGTGCCCGGCACGCAGGGGAAACCGGAATGAGCGGAACCTTCCTCTCCCGCTGGGCCCGCCGCAAGGAGGCGGTGCGCGCCGCCGAGCAATTGGAATTGCCGATCGCGGCGGATACGGCCGCGACCGGCGAAGCTGTCGCTGCTGTGCGACCGGACGAAGCCGCACCCCCGATGGTGGCGGAAGCCGACGCCGGCAGCCAGCCCGCGACCGCGACCGCCGATCTCTTGGCAAGCCTCCCGTCGCTCGACGATCTGACGCCGGAGACCGACCTCACCGCCTTCTTCCAGGCCGGGGTTCCGACGGCCCTGCGCAACGCGGCCCTTCGGCGGATGTGGTCGCTCGACCCGGCGATCCGGGATTTCGTCAGCGAGGCCAGGGAATACGCCTACGATTGGAATACGCCGGGCGGCGTGCCGGGCATGGGTCCGCTTCTGCCGACCGACGATGTGAAGGCGATGCTGAAGCGCGTCATCGACGGCATTCCCACCGAGGATGCGGCCGAACCGGAGGCCGAGACGAACGAGATCGCGACGGCATCCGGTGAAGATCCTGCGGCCCCCGTCGGCGCGGACAGTCCGGAGCTTGCGGCGATCACGCAATCCGAGGAGGTACCGCCGCCCGCCGTCGATCCGCAGCCTCTGGAGGTCAGTTTGCCGGATTCGCGTGTCGAAACGGTGCAATCGGCCCCTCACCGGCCCCGCCTGCGGCGCCATGGAGGCGCGATGCCCTCGTAATTCACGCGCATTTCGATTGCGGACGCCTCAAACGCTTTTTATTATCGATCCAAACAAGGCGACCCTTCTGATGGGTCCGAGGGACATGATGGGTTCGGTTGCGTCGGTGGTGGCACTTCCGGGAGATGAGGTGTCTGGAGTCGGCGGCCTGCCGGACGACATCGATCTTCTGCGCGCGCAGCAATACGATCTGATGGCCGCCCTGCTCGGGCGTGCGCCGGACACGTCGCTGCTCGCGGCGCTCGCCGCGTTGAAGGATGGAGACGGCATTCTCGGTCGGCAGACGGCGGCCCTCCGTCGCGCGGCGGCCGAGACCGGATCGGACGCGGTCGAGCGCGAGTACTTCGCGCTGTTCATCGGCGTCGGCCGCGGCGAGCTTCTGCCTTACGCCTCCTACTACCTCACCGGCTTCCTCAACGAGCGTCCGCTCGCCCGCGTGCGCGAAGACTTCGCCGCGCTCGGCATCGAGCGGAGCGAGGCCATGTGCGAGCCGGAGGATCATCTCGCGATCCTTCTGGAAGTGATGGCGGGGGTGGCGGCCGGCCGGTTCGAGGCGGAGCCCGGCATGCAGGCCCGCTTCTTCGCCCGCCACATCGAACCCTGGGCCGAGCGCTTCTTCACCGATCTGGAGAACGCGAAGGCGGGGCAGTTCTACCGCGCGGTCGGAGGTCTCGGCCGCGCCTTCATCGAGATCGAGGCGGAAGCCTTCGCCATGGAAGGCTGAAGGTTTCGCGATCGTGACAGACAGATTTGAGGCGCGTTGCCCCAGTGCAGGCATCCGCCAGAGGAGACGAGGGTGATGCGACAGGATCCGAAGACGCTCGGTCGTCGCCAGTTCTTTCGGGCACTCGGCGGCAGCACGGTGGCCGCCGCCGCCGCGGTCGCTTCGCCGATGGGGGCGACCGAAGCGCAAGCCTACGATCCCGGCAACGACGAGACCAAGGCCCGGTACCGGGAGAGCGACCACGTGAAGGCGTTCTACCGTACCAACGGCTACGAGACCCTCAAGAAGAACACCGATCCGGCGTCGACCGGTCCCAAGTGAGGCTGCCATGCTGATCAAGCGCAAGAGCGGCGAGGCTGCTCGCACCAAGCACCAGGCCGTCGCCGCCGGGCTCGCCGCGGGCGTGCTCGACCGCCGCGCCTTCCTCCGCAAGTCCGGGCTGACCGCCGGCGCGCTGGCCGCCGCCGGCACGATCCAGCTCGGCTCGGTGCGCAAGGCGCAGGCCGCCGGCTCCTCGGCGGTCGGGCCGGACACTGTCATCAAGAAGAACATCTGCACCCACTGCTCGGTGGGCTGCACGGTGACCGCCGAAGTCGTCAACGGCGTCTGGGTCGGCCAGGAGCCGTCCTACGCCAGCCCGATCAACCGCGGCACCCACTGCGCCAAGGGCGCGGCGATCCGTGAGCTCGTCTCCTCCGACCGCCGCCTCAAGTACCCGATGAAGCTCGAAGGCGGGCAGTGGAAGCGAATCTCGTGGGATCAGGCCTACGAGGAGATCGGTGACAAGCTGATCCAGATCCGCGAGAAGAACGGCGCGGATTCGGTCTACTGGCTCGGTTCGGCCAAGTTCACCAACGAGGCCTCCTACCTGATGCGCAAGTTCGCGGCCCTGTGGGGCACGAACTCGATCGACCATCAGGCGCGCATCTGCCACTCGACCACGGTGGCGGGCGTGGCCAACACCTGGGGCTACGGCGCCCAGACCAATTCCTACAACGACATCCGCAACGCCAAGACGATGATCATCCTCGGCGGCAACCCCGCCGAAGCGCACCCGGTCTCCCTGCAGCACGTGCTGTCGGGCAAGGAGATCAACCGCGCGAACATGATCGTCATCGATCCGCGCTTCACCCGCACCGCCGCGCACGCCACCGAGTACGTGCGCATCCGCTCCGGCACCGACATTCCGGTGGTGTGGGGCATCCTCTGGCACATCTTCCAGAATGGCTGGGAGGACAAGGAGTTCATCGCCCAGCGCGTCTACGCGATGGACGACGTGCGCAAGGAAGTCGCGAAGTGGACGCCCGACGAGGTCGAGCGCGTCTCCGGCGTGCCGGGCGAGCAGCTCAAGCGCGTGGCGGAGAAGTTCGCCAAGGAGAAGCCCGCGACCCTGATCTGGTGCATGGGCGCGACCCAGCACACGGTCGGCACGGCCAACGTGCGCGCGCTGTGCATCCTGTGCTTGGCCACCGGGAATGTCGGCAAGCCCGGCACCGGCGCCAACATCTTCCGCGGCCACACCAACGTGCAGGGCGCGACCGATCTCGGCCTCGATGTGACGTCGCTGCCGCTCTACTACGGCCTCGTCGAGGGCGGTTGGCGCCATTGGGCCCGCGTCTGGGACGTCGAGTACGAGTGGCTGCAATCGCGTTTCGATGAGGTTCCGGCGAAGGGCGGCCGCAAGGCCCGCACCCGCAAGGAGAACATGGAATCGCCCGGCATCACCTCGACCCGCTGGTTCGATGCCGTGAACCTGCCCCCGGAGCAGATCGACCAGCGCAGCCCGGTCAAGGCGTTCATGGTGTTCGGCCACGGCGGCAACACCGTGACGCGCATGCCCGAGGCGATCGAAGGCATGAACAAGCTCGAGCTGCTGGTCGTCGCCGACCCGCATCCAACCACCTTCGCCGCGCTCGATGCCAGGCAGGACAACACCTACCTGCTGCCGATCTGTACCTCGCTGGAAATGGACGGCTCGCGCACGGCCTCGAACCGCTCGATCCAGTGGGGCGAGCAGATCGTGAAGCCGGCCTTCGAGTCGAAGAACGACTACGAGGTGCTCTACAAGCTCGCGGGCAAGCTCGGCTTCGCCGACAAGCTGTGCAAGAACATCAAGATCGAGAACGGTGCCCCCGTTGCCGAGGACATCCTCCGCGAGATCAACCGCGGCGGCTGGTCGACGGGCTATTGCGGCCAGTCGCCGGAGCGGCTGAAGGCGCATATGCGCAACCAGCACAAGTTCGACCTCATCACGCTGCGCGCGCCCAAGGACGACCCGGAGGTCGGCGGCGACTATTACGGCCTGCCCTGGCCGTGCTGGGGCAAGCCCGAGATCCGCCATCCGGGCTCGGCCATCCTCTACAACACCAACCTCCACGTGAAGGAGGGCGGCGGTAACTTCCGCGCCCGCTTCGGCACCGAGCGCAACGGTCAGACCCTGCTCGCCGAGAACTCCTTCTCCAAGGGCTCGGACCTGACCGACGGCTATCCGGAATTCACCTTCGGGGTGTTCAAGAAGCTCGGCTGGGACAAGGACCTGACGCCGGAGGAGCTCGCGACGATCCTCAAGATCGGCGGCGAGAAGCCGGATACGGTGAGCTGGGCGACCGACCTCTCGGGCGGCATCCAGCGCGTCTGCCTCGAACACGGTGTCTCGCCCTTCGGCAACGGCAAGGCCCGGGCGAATGCCTGGAACCTGCCGGACCCGGTGCCGGTCCATCGCGAGCCGGTCTACTCGCCCCGTCCCGACCTCGTGGCGAAGTACCCGACCCGCCCCGACGAGCGGCAGCTGCGCATGCCCAACATCGGCTTCTCGGTGCAGAAGTCGGTGGTGGATCGCGGCGTGGTCAAGGATTACCCGATCATCCTCACCTCGGGTCGCCTCGTCGAGTACGAGGGCGGCGGTGAGGAGACCCGGTCGAACCCGTGGCTCGCCGAATTGCAGCAGGACATGTTCGTCGAGATCAACACCGGCGACGCGGCCGAGCGCGGCATCAAGGACGGTCAGTGGGTCTGGGTCTCGGGGCCTGAGAACAGCGCCAAGACCAAGGTGAAGGCACTCGTGACCGACCGCGTCGGCAAGGGCGTGGCCTTCATGCCCTTCCACTTCTCGGGTTGGTACCAGGGCAAGGACATGCGCGACTACTACCCGAAGGGCACCGACCCGGTGGTGCTCGGCGAGAGCGTGAACACCGTGACCACCTACGGCTTCGATCCTGTGACGGGCATGCAGGAAACGAAGTGCACCCTGTGCCAGATCGCAGCGGCCTGAGAGGAGCGACCCGAACCATGGCCCGGATGAAGTTCCTCTGCGACGCGGATCGCTGCATCGAATGCAACGCCTGCGTCACCGCCTGCAAGAACGAGCACGAGGTGCCGTGGGGCATCAACCGCCGCCGCGTCGTCACCCTCAACGACGGCAAGCCCGGCGAGCGCTCGGTTTCGATCGCCTGCATGCACTGCACCGACGCGCCCTGCGCGGCGGTGTGCCCGGTGGACTGCTTCTACACGACAGCCGACGCCGTCGTGCTGCACTCGAAGGACCTGTGCATCGGGTGCGGCTACTGCTTCTACGCCTGCCCCTTCGGCGCGCCGCAATATCAGCGCGTCGCCAATTTCGGCTCGCGCGGCAAGATGGACAAATGCACCTTCTGCGCGGCGGGACCGGAGGCAGATTCCAGCGAGGCGGAATATGCCAAGTACGGCGCAAACCGTCTGGCGGAGGGGAAATTGCCGCTC
>JAGTAM010000440.1 GCA_023422485.1 Pseudomonadota bacterium
TCCCTGCCCCCGCGCCCTGCCCCGCCTCGCCGTGATCCTGGCGCTCGCGCCGCTCGGCGCCTGCAACACCGTGGACCGGCTCTCGCAGGTCGGCGCGACGCCGACGCTCTTGGCGATCGAGGATCCGACCGCCCAGCCCGGCTACCGGCCGGTGCGCATGGCGATGCCCGACGTCGCGCCCGTCTCCTACGCGCCGAACTCCCTGTGGCGCACGGGCTCGCGGGCCTTCTTCAAGGATCAGCGCGCGGCGCGGATCGGCGACCTGCTGACCGTCAAGGTCAACGTGACCGACCGGGCCAACCTCAACAACGAGACCAAGCGCTCGCGCACCAACGCGGAAGGCTTCGGCCTGCCCAACGCCTTCGGCCTGGAGAAGAGCGCGGGCGTGGCCGCGGCCGGCATTTCGCCCGACAAGCTCATCAACGGCACCTCGACCTCGTCCAGCGACGGCGCCGGCTCGGTCCAGCGCGCCGAGACGGTGACCACCAACGTCGCCGCCGTCGTCACCCAGGTGCTGCCCAACGGCAACCTCGTGGTCGAGGGAAAGCAGGAGATCCGCATCAACTTCGAGGTGCGCGAGCTGATCGTGGCGGGCGTGGTGCGGCCCGAGGACATCGAGTCCGACAACACGATCGATTCGAGCAAGATCGCCCAGGCCCGCATCGCCTATGGCGGCCGCGGCCAGATCACCGACGTGCAGCAGCCGCGATACGGCCAGCAGCTCGTCGATATCCTGCTGCCGTTCTGACTGGAGGGGGCCTGTGGGCCCCTTTCCGCACCGGCGGGGTGCGTCAGTGCTCGGTGCCGGGCCGGTTCGGCCGCGGCGCCTCGCCGTGGGTCTGCGTGAAGGCGGACCGTTGCGGATCGTGCTTCGACTGCGCCACGCGGCCCCGCTGCCAGATCGCGAAGGCCGCGACGAGGGCGATGGTCACGATCGCGAGCAACGGAATGAGCACATCGTTCGACACGGCCGTTTCCTCCGATGATTGTGTTCGGGGGCAAGTGGCGCGCGTGAGGAAAGTTCCGAATAGTCAAGTCATCCCAGGGAACGGAAAATCTACGTGCCGATGACTGTGTCGGAGACCGTCAGCTTAAGATAAGATTGAAATCCTCGATCCCCGAGACCGTTCGAAACTGGAGCGGAAGGGGCCGGTCGTCACGCGCCGGCGCGCAGGATCGAGTCGTAGCGCTTCAGGATTTCACCCCTCGGATTGCTCGTCGTTGCGGGCGTGGCACCGGACATCACCCCCAGGTAATCCTCCGCCGCCGACGTCAGGGCGCCATCCTTCAGCGTCATCACGCCGGATAGCGTCTGGATGTCGATCATGCGTGCGGTGTAGCGCTCGTAGGCCGCCTCCTGCTCATCCCGGCTCCGGGCGCTCTTCTTCTCCTCGTTGTACAGTTCCAGCGACCTCTGCGCGGCCTGCATGGCTTTCAATGAGGCGACACTCTCGAACTCCTTGGCCAGCTCGGGATCGTCCCTGAACATCTTCTCGATCTTCTTCCGGTACGGGCTGTCGCTCACGACCGTTCCCGACTCGATCCTCAGCGAGATCGGGTCGTCGAGGGGAATGCCCTTCTCCTTGAAGGCCTCGCTCAGCCGGCTTGCGAGGGCATCGAAGCGCACCTTCAGCCGCTCGTCAAAGGATCGGGTCGCATGGGCGATCGCCTCGTGCGCCGTCTTGACGCGGTCGAGGGCCGCCTGCTCGGTCTCGGAGCGCTTCACAACCGCGGTCGCGGGGGGAAGGCTACGGCTCTTCGGTGTGCTGTCGTTCGGCTGAGGCGCCTTCGTCGCCGAGGTGGCATCGCGCGCCGCGCCTGACCGGGTTGCCGGTCCGCCATCGCGGGCGGTCATGATCGCGGACATCGTGGCACCGCCTCCCGGAAGAGCAAACGGGCCGGGAGACGATGCGAAGCGTCACAACCCCCGGTATGATGCGGCCATAAGATCGCTTCTTCGTTGCCGAACCGTGAACGGGGTTGGGATCGGTCGAGCTGTCAAAGGCTGCGTGACAGCACCAGCGGTCCGCCCTGCGCGCCGCGCCCATAGGGCGACGGCGAGAGCGAGGGCCGACCGTAGACGGAGGGCGTGCGCGTCTTGGCGACTTCCTCGGCCAGCGCCTTGATGAGCCCCTCGGAGACGGCGCGCGCGGTGGCGAGCACCTGCTGGTTGGTCTCGACGACGGCCGCGAAGCGGTGCTGGGCCGCCTTCAGCGCCGCCAGAGCCTCGGGCGCGAAGCGGGCGAGCGCGATGGTGTTGGCCTTGGCCGCCTCCAAGCCGTTCATGTAGGCGGAAGCGAGTTCGGATTTCGGCGCGGATTCCGTCAGCGCCTGGGCGATCCGTCCGGCGCGCACGCCCTCGCTCTCGCGGGCGAGCACGCGCTCCAGCTCGTCCATGGTGGCGAGCAGGCCCTGCACGAAGCCGAGCGCCGCGGTGCGGTCGGTCAGGCTCACGGGACGATCAGCGGCCACCGCCGGCCTCCTGCATGCGCATCATCTCGGAATAGACCTGATTGCTGATGCCGACGCCGCCGGTCTTGACGATGGCGTTGGCGTATTCCTTGGTCAGCATCGAGCGCCACACGCCGCCGCCGGTGCCGTTCTCGCCGAGCGGCCCATCCGTGCCCGCGCTCTGCGTCAACTTCTCAAGGCTGTCCTCTAGGAACATCTTTTCGAAGTCGTCCGCCGTCTTGCGAGCCTTCGCCGAGGCGGTCGCCTTGGCAGTGTCCATCGTGTCTGAATCGGTCTTAGCGAGCGAGCCGATCAGGCTCTTGCCGACGCCGACGGCGGCGGAGGCCGCGAAGGTTGCGAGGGGCTGCATGGGGCGGTCTCCCAATCGGAAGGGTTACATCAGCTCGATGTCGGCCTGGAGCGCGCCGGCCGTCTTGATCGCCTGAAGGATCGAGATCAGATCGCGCGGGCCGACGCCAAGCGCGTTGAGGCCATCGACCAGCTCGCGCAGGCTCACGCCCTCCTTGACCAAGGCGAGCTTGTTGCTGTCGCCGGTATCGACCTTCACGCCCGTGCGCGGCACGACCACGGTCTGGCCGTTCGACAGCGGCGCGGGCTGGCTCACCATCGGCTGCTCGGTGATCGTCACCGTGAGGTTGCCCTGGGCGATGGCGACGGTGGAGACCCGCACGTCGCGGCCCATCACGATGATGCCGGAGCGCTCGTCCACCACCACCCGCGCGGTCTGGTCGGGCTCGACCTTGAGCTGCTCCACCTCGGTGATGAGGCGGATCATGTTGCCGCGGTACTTGGCCGGGATCTGGAGCGTAATCGTCGCCGGGTCGGTCGGCTCGGCGGTGTCGGCGCCCATGAAGTCGTTGATCGCCGAGGCGATGCGCTTGGCGGTGGTGAAGTCGGGGTTGCGCAGCGACAGGCGCAGGCTGCGCGCCTCGTTGAGCTTGAACGCCATCTCGCGCTCGATCAGCGCGCCGTTGGAGATGCGCCCGTTCGTCGGCACGCCGCGGGTGATCTTGGCCGCCTCGCCCTCCGCTGCGAAGCCGGCGATCGCTACCGACCCTTGCGCGAGGGCGTAGATCTCGCCGTCGGCGCCGAGCAGCGAGGTCGCCACCAGCGTGCCGCCCTGGAGCGACTTGGCGTCGCCGAGAGACGAGACCGTGACGTCGATATGCGTGCCTTGCGTCGCGAAGGGGGGAAGGTTGGCCGTCACCATCACCGCCGCGAGGTTCTGGGTGCGCATGGTCGCGCCGCGGGTGTTGATGCCGAGCCGCTCCAGCATCGCCTGCAAGGATTGCTTGGTGAAGGGGATGTTGTTGAGCGTGTCGCCGGTGCCGTTGAGGCCGACCACGATGCCGTAGCCGACGAGCTGGTTGGTGCGCACGCCCTCGACGGCGGCGAGATCCTTGACCCGCGACAGGGCGCTGGCCGGGGCCGGCGGCAGCAGGGCCGACAGGCAGGCCAGCATCGCGATCAGCGGGCGGGCGAGAGAAAAGCGAGGCAGGGGCATCGGGACTTGGCGACCGGTTTCGGCGTCTTTGCGCCGATTCGATCTCTGCCAGGGCCGTGCCAAATGCCAAGTCTCTGGGAAGGCGATGTTTTCTTCTGGGAGACGGTGCCGAGGCCGCGCGTTTGGGGGCAGCGTTTCCTGCCGCCTCGGCAGCTTCTGCCGGGCTGTTTACCGGTGCTTAACCGTACCGGATGATGTCTTCTCGGGTCAGCGTTCGTCGTGGATCGAGGGGCGCGAGAAGGTTTCAAGCCCCCATGCGCGTCGACACACGCTTTGCCGCTACCGCCGCGGGCGCGCTCAATGCGACC
>JAGTAM010000159.1 GCA_023422485.1 Pseudomonadota bacterium
CACCGAGTTCAGCAACGTGCCGAGCGACTATATGGGCCCGGACCGCTGGCCGGCGCTCGCCCGCCGGATCGACGCGCTGCTGGCCGATCCCGGCATCCGCGGGGCGATCGTCCTGCACGGGACCGACCCCCTCGACCAGACCGCCTACTTCCTCGACTTGACCCTGAAGAGCGACAAGCCGGTGGTGCTGGTGGGCGCGCAGCGCAACGCCTCCGACGCGGATGCCGACGGGCCGCGCAACCTCCTCAACGCCGCCCGCCAGATCCTGGCCGAGGGCGCGGTCGGCCAGGGCGTGACGGTGACGCTCAACCACCGCATCAACGCGGCGCGCGAGGTGCGCAAGACCCACACCAGCAACGTCGAGACCTTCAACTCGGGTGAGGCCGGCATCCTCGGTTACGTGGACGAGGACCGCGGCGTGTTCGGCCGCCGCTCGTTGCGCCGCCAGACCCTGCCGCTGCCGGAGCGGATGCCGCGGGTCGATCTCGTGGCGATGTATGCCGGCGCGGACGGCTCCCAGGTGCGGCACGCCGCCGAGAGCGGGGCCGAGGCGATCGTGGTCGAGGCCTATGGCTGGGGCAACGTCAACGCCGAGATGCACGACGCGATCGCCGAGGTCATCGCCAAGGGCGTGCCGGTGATCGTGGCGACCAAGGTCCATGACGGCCGCGCGCTGCCGGTCTACGGCTTTAAGGGTGGCGGCAACACCCTGCGCAAGGCCGGTGCCGTCTTCGCGGGCGATCTTACGCCGGACAAGGCGCGCATCCTCACCCTGCTCGCGCTGCCCGCGGACAAGGAGGCGCGCAAGGACCAAGCGGCTCTGCAGCGCGTGTTCGACAAGTAGCCGTCAGGACGGCTCCAGAACCCCTCGTCGGGAGGCGGCCTCGACCTCCGGGACGGCCGCCCTGCGGGCTCGACGCAGAAGGACCCGCCGCCGCCACGGACGCCACGCATCGGCGGGGCTCACCGGGTCGCCGAGATGGAACGCTTCGACGAGACGGGCCACGGGGCCGCGGCGGGAGGGGACCAGCGGGCAGACCCGCGGGCTCGGCATCAGCCGGGGATCGTCGAGCACCGCCCGCAGGGAGCCGCGGGCCTCGAAGGCCTGAGCGAACACGTCCGGCGGGCAGCCGCCGTGATGGGCGAGGAGCCGCACGAGCAGCCGCCGCACCGCGGCGCGCGCCTCCGCGTCCTCGGGCGGCACCTCCACGGCCAGATCGCACTCGGTGTCGTAGCCGAAGGAGCGGTTGTTGAGGTTGGTCGAGCCGATCCTGAGCAGGCGCTCGTCGATGATCGCGACCTTGGCGTGAACCAGGATCGGACGGCGCTTCTCGGTGTGCGGCGCCACGATCCGCAGGCGGCCGAAGCGATCCGCGCGCCGTAGGCCGCGGATCAGGCCGCGGCGGGCGCTGTCCATGGTTAGGCGGTCGAAGCCGCTCGGGCTGCGCTCGGACAGCACGATCACGATCTCCGGCCCGTCCGGCTCGGCGAGGCGCGCGGCCAGCGCCTCCGCCACCACCGGCGAGGCGAGGTACTGGTTCTCCAGATAGATGAAGCGCTCCGCCGCGCGGATCGAGGCGCAGTAAAGGGCGGCACTCTCCGTGACCGCCGGACGGCCGCCGAACGGCGGATCGGTGCGGGCGATGCCAACCGCCACGTCGGTCAGGTGCGGCGCCAGGGTTTCGGGCCAAGGATCGTGATCGGGCTCGGCGAAGGGGAAGGTCTCGCCGGTGGCGCGGCGCCAGCGCTCGCGGGCCAGTTCGGCCAGGGCGGTGGCGGCGGAGCGATCGACCAGCATCATCACGTCGTGGCGCGGCGGGTAGTCCTCACCCGACGGCAGGCGTCGGCGGGGGTCGCGGTCGCGGTGGGCGGGCGTGTCCCAGCGGTTCACCTCGAAATCGCTGCCGCCGCAGAACGCGATCCGATCGTCGACCACCAGGATCTTCTGGTGCTGGCAGGCGCCGAAGGGCAGCGTGCCGTCGATGCGGAAATCGATCTCGGGCCCGAGGCTCGCGCGCACGCTGTCGGGCGTGTGGTCGTTGCCGGCCGAGATCGGCCAGGGCATGTCCCAGATCAGGATGCGGATCGCCAGGTCCGGCCGCGCCGCCTTGAGCCGGCGCAGCAGCTCGGCCAGGGTCTCGCCCGCGTCGGGGGAATCCCCCGGCAGCAGGCGCGAGCGCGGGTCGAAGCTCCAGCCGATCAGCGTGATCGACCGGCGCGCCTTCGACAGCGCCGCGTGGGCGGCGGCGAAATAGGCCGCGCCGTCATGCAGCACCGCGACGCGCCCCGCCCGCTCCTGCCGCCAGCAGGTGAGCCCGGGCCGCAGCCAGCTCTCGGCCGATCCTTTGCCCACTCCGAGATCCATCCTCATGCGCGTGCCGGCTTGCCCGTTTCGAGCTTCGCCCGCACCCGCCGCCGGGTCAGTTCCACCGCCGCCACGGTGGCGAGAAGGCCGAGGCCGAGGGTGATCCAGTGGGTCGGCTCGTCGCTCCCGGCATGGCGGCCGATCACGCCGAGATAGACGCAGACCACCGTGCCCGGCAGCATGCCGATGATTGTGGAGACCAGATAGGCGGAGGTGCGGACATCCGTCACCCCGAACACGTAGTTCTGGGCGTTGAACGGCACGAAGGGGCTGAGCCGCATCAGGGTCATCAGCCGCCAGCCGCCGTCCCCGACCGCCTCCACCGTGGCGTTGAGGGCCGGCCGGCGCGCGATTAGCCCCCGCACCCGCTCCCGAAACAGGTAGCGGGCGGCGACGAAGGCGAGCCAGGAGCCCAGCGTCGCCGCGAGCAGCACCACCGGCATCACCGCCCAGCCGAAGGCGACCGCTCCGGCGATGGTGAGCGGCGTGCCCGGCACGACGAGGAGGGTCGCGAGGAAGAACAGCACGCCGAAGGCCGCGAGGCCGTAGGGGCCGAGACCGTTCGCCCAATCCGAGAAGGCGCGCAGCCAGTCCTCGACGGGCAGGAGGTACCACGCGCCGACCGCCAGGGCGGCGGCGCCGGCCGTGGCTGCCCATGTCTGGGCCGATCGGCTGGGTCTGTCCATTCGGTGGCTCGAGGGGGGAACGGCGCGGCGAGTGTCCGCGTCCGCAAACCTTTGGCCGGCGTAACTGTTCCCGCCAAGCTCGGCCGTTCTCGCGCGCGCCTCGTCTGGCTCCCGCCTCGCCCCTACCAGTCGCGGTCGAGCCGCACCGCGATCCGGCTCGGGCGGGCGCCCGCGAGCGTCCGTTCCAGGGAGGCGAGCGCTTGGCGGGCCTTGCTCAGGCGGGCGCTGCACCAA
>JAGTAM010000482.1 GCA_023422485.1 Pseudomonadota bacterium
CCTGTCGAGGAGCCCGTGCGGCGTCCGCGTCCTGCGGCTGCGAAGGGGGGGCGGCGCGGCAAGCCGAAGAAGGCCCGCCGACTCTCGCCGGCTCTGGCCGCCTGCCTCGTCCTGGCCGCCGCCCTGCCGCTCGTACTCCTCGGCCGTGCCACCGTCGTGCGGGCGATGCCGCAGACCGCGGGGCTCTTCGCCCGCGTCGGCCTGCCGGTGAATCTGCGCGGCATCGACCACGCCGACGTCCCCGCCTTCCAGATGCCGGCCGAGGGGACCAATCCCGTCCGGCTCATCGTGGAAGGCGACCTCGTCTCGGTCGGCCGGGAGCGCGTCGCCGTGCCGCCGATCGAGGTCGAGGTGCGCGACGCCGAGGGACAGCCGCTCTACCGCTGGAGCGTGCCGGGGCCGCGTTCCGCGCTGGAGCCCGGCGAGCGGGCGCGGTTCAAGGCAAGCCTCTCCGCCCCGCCTGAGAAAGGGCGTCAGATCGAGGTGCGATTCGCGGACAAGCCCCTCGGCGAGGGCATGGGGCCGGGCGAGAACTGACAGGGCCGCGTTGCGGAGCTAATCGTCCTCGTCCGGCGGTGGGCCGCGGTAGAGCGCTTCGAAATGCTGGCCACCATGGAATACGCGCCCGCACTTCCTCGACGGTGAATTCCGGCCGCGGATCATCCAGCGAACGGCGGATGCGAGCACGGATGAGGTTGAGGCGCTCGGCGTCTTCCTGGCACTGTCGCTGCCAGACCCGTACGGCATCGCGCAGCACTTCGCTGGCCGAGGCGTAACTGCCGGCGGCGACGCTCTCGCGCACCGCCCGAAGCTGCTCGGGCGTCATGGTGATGCTGATCGTCCCGGCCGATCGCAGGTTCGGGCCTGCGAGGGCGGCGGCGAACGAAGTCGCGTAGAATCCAAACTGCCGTCTTCGGACGACGCGGCTCCTTGCTCGCCGATATCAACGGCTGTCCCCGCTCTGCCGGCCCGCAACGCTGGCGGAGGCGGCCGCGCGTGATATGGTGGGGAACGGAAAGGCCGAGGGCGGCCCGTGCCGTCGAGAAGCCAGCGACAACTGCAAGAGCCGCATGAGCACCGCATCGAAACGCGTCCGCGTCCTGTTCGACGAGGCGGCGATCGCCAAGCGCAACGAGGAGTTGGCGGCCGAGATCGTCGCGGCCAAGCCCGAGAACCTGCTCGTCGTCGCCGTGCTCAAGGGCAGCTTCATGTTCGCCGCCGACCTGTTGCGCGCGCTGCATCGGGCCGGGCTCTCGCCGCAGGTCGAGTTCGTGCATCTGTCGAGCTACCGCACCTCCACCGTCTCCTCCGGGCAGGTGGAGATCCTGCGCGACGTCCAGAGCGAGGTGCGCGGGCGGGACGTGCTGCTGATCGACGACATCCTCGAATCCGGCCGCACGGTCGTCTTCGCCAAGGATCTACTGATGGCGCGGGGAGCCAAGCGCGTCCTGACCGCCGTTCTGCTGGAAAAGCCCGGCAAGCGTGCCGTGACGATCGACGCGGATTTCGTCGGCTTTACTTGCCCGGACGTGTTCGTGGTCGGCTACGGTATGGATGCGGCCCATGCATTCCGCCAGCTCCCCTTCGTCGGGCTCGTCGATTACGACAGCAGCGACGCGGATTTGTTCGGGGGCACTTGACACGAAGCCTGTCCGGCAAATTCCTGATAATTCCGCGACACTTGCCGGAAATTGCCCGCCGATGGAACTCTGTCGGCGCAGACGGCTTGACAGGCCACGCTTCCGCGCCGTCACTCGGGCGCTGCGATCCATATCGTAAGGACTGGTAGAGGACGCCCGACCATGGCGCGCATCCTGCTCGTGGATGACGAGGATACGGTTCGCGGCTTCCTCAAGCGCGGGCTGGAGCTGGACGGTCACACCGTCGTCACGGCCATCGACGGCAGTGACGGCCTCGACCGGCTGTCGGAGGCCGGCGGCGGCTTCGATCTGATGCTGACCGACATCCGCATGCCGCTGATGGACGGTATCGCGCTCTCGCTCGCGGCCAAGCGCGATTATCCCGACCTGACCATCCTGCTGATGACGGGCTTTGCCGACCAGCGCGAGCGCGCCCGCGGCCTCGACGCCATCGTCACCGATGTGCTGACCAAGCCGTTCTCGCTGGCCGATCTGCGCTCGACGGTGACGCGGGCGCTGGCGGCCTGACGCCTCATCCCAAATCCGGTTGATCCATTCTGGAAGGCGGGTCTGGACCTCGGCGGGATCTATCGGTCCCGCGCGATGGGTGCGCTTTTCAAGCACCACGCGGGCAGAGCGATAAGGTCTCCGCTCTGATCCAGCACTAACCGTATCAATTCATCTGCCAGATCGTTCCGTTGAGCAGACAGGCAAACGCCACCCAGGCGGCGTAGGGCACGAGCAGCCAAGCGGCAGGACGATCGAAGCGCCACGACAGGCGGATCGTCCACAGGATCGTCATCAGCATGGCGAGCGCGACGATCAGTGCGAGGCCGAGCTGGTGTGCGGCAAAGAAGACCGGCGTCCAGGCGGCGTTGAGCGCGAGTTGGGTGGCGAAGGCGGCGAGCGCCAGCCACCACGCCTTTCGGGCCGGGCCGGGCACCGGGCGGGCGCCGAGCAGCCGCCAGAGCGAGATCGCGATCAGTGTGTAGAGGAGGGTCCAGGCCAGCGGAAACACCCAGTTCGGTGGGTTGAAGGCCGGCTTGCGGATCGTCGTGTACCATCCCTCGATGTTGGAGCCGGTCGAGAGCGTGCCCACCGCCGTCACCAGGGCGACCGGAAGGATCGCGGCGGCGAGTCTCGGGATCGGCGGCAGGGCCGGCCGTTCGGGAATGTCCAGGGCGCTCATGCGCTGCGCAAAGCTCCGTCGCTCATCGTCCCGCCTTGCCCGCTTCGGCGGATTCGCTCAAGCCCGCCCCAGCACCGATCCTGAACGAGGAAACCCATGAGCCGGTCCAACGCGCCTCACGGCGATTCCGATGCAACCGCACCGCACGGGCTCTCGCCCGAGACCTGGAGCCCCCGCACGCTGGCGGCCCAGGCGCTCGGCCGGATCGATCCGGTGACGCGGGCGGTGGTGCCGCCGCTCCACCTCTCGACCACCTACCTGCGCGATCCCGACAACGCTTACCGCTCCGGCTTCTCCTACGCCCGGCCCGACAACGCCACGACGCGGGAGGCGGAGGCTGTCATCGCCGCGCTGGAACGGGCTGAGGCGGGGGCGCTGCTGTTCGGCTCCGGAATGGCGGCTGCGGCGGCCGTGTTCTGTGCGCTGGAGCGGGGCGACCACGTGATCGCCCCCGAGGTGATGTACTGGGGCCTGCGCCGCTGGCTGCGGCAGGAGGCGCCGCGCCTCGATCTCGCGGTCGATTTCGTTCCGATGCAGGATCTTGAGGCCGTGCGCGCCGCGATCCGGCCAAGCAGGACCCGGCTCGTCTGGATCGAGACGCCGGGCAACCCGCTCTGCACGATCACCGACATCGCCCGCGTGGCGGAGATCGCCCGCGCGGCCGGCGCCCGCGTCGCAGTCGATTCGACGGCCGCGAGCCCGATCCACACCCGGCCGCTGACGCTGGGGGCCGACATCGTGATGCACTCGGCCACCAAGATCCTGAACGGCCATTCCGATGTCGTCGCCGGCGTTCTGGCCGGCGCGCGCGCGGATGCGTTCTGGGAGCGTCTCACGGCGATCCGTGCGGGGTGGGGAGCGATCCTCGGACCGTTCGAGGCCTACCTGCTGATGCGGGGCCTGCGCACCCTGCCCCTGCGCGCCACCGCACAGAGCGCCGGGGCGCTGCGCCTCGCGCAGCGGCTGTCGGCGCATCCGCGGGTGAGTGCGGTGCTCTATCCCGGACTGCCCGACCATTCTGGCCACGCGGTCGCCGCGCGGCAGATGGAGGGCGGCTTCGGCTACATGCTCTCGATCCGCGTCGCTGGCGGCGAGGCGGCGGCGATCGATACCGCCGCGCGGGTGGCGCTGTGGAAGCGCGCCACCTCTCTCGGCGGCGTGGAGAGCCTCATCGAGCATCGTGCCTCGGTGGAGGGACCGGGCACCCCCTGCCCGCCCGACCTGCTGCGCCTCTCCACCGGCATCGAAGATCCGGACGACCTGTTTCGCGATCTCGACGCCGCGCTGACCGGCGCGCACGGCGCCGCGGGCTGAAGCCTTTGAACGGGATCCCTCCGAAATTTGTGGAGGGCGTTCGTGCGGTTGCGGCTTTCGTGCGTTGTCGCGACGATGAGCCCCGAGCCGGGAGGCGAACCGCCATGACGAACCGTAAGCCGATCCTCCTCGCCGCCCTTGCGCTCGGTCTCGTCTCCGGGACGGTACGGGCCGCGGACGGGCCGCCGGTGCTCGACGTCGAGGCGACCTGCAAATCCGCCGAGCTGGTACAGGGCACGGTCAGCAATAATGCGAGCAAGGATGCCTGCCTCAACTCGGAGCGCAGTGCCGAGAACGACCTGAAGAAGCGTTGGGGTCAGTTCCCGGCCTCGGCCAAGTCGCAGTGCACGCAGCAATTTCAGGCCGGAGGGTTCCCATCCTACGTGGAGCTGCTGACCTGTCTCGAACTGGCGAGTGGGGCGGTGCCGACGCAGCCGGGCATGGATCAACCAGCCAGGTCCGACGTCGGCGGCGGACGGGGCGGTGGCCGGAAGGAAGGCAGCTCCCTCACCCGCGAGCCAGCCCCGACGCAGCGCACCAACCCGATCGAGGTTCTCGAAAACAAGTAACTCTCGCCGCCTCCGGCCGAGCGGGCGTGGAAAGGTGAAGCGGTAGACTCAGCGCAGCGTCGATGCGCCGGCTTCGTCGATGGAGACCGACAGCCAGGGGGGCGTCGTACCGGCCGGAGCGGCCGGTTCGGCGCCGGCGGTGCGGCTGTGATGCAGTTCGAGCAGTTCCGGTGCCGGGCGCGTGTCGTCTTCCGTCAGGAACAGACCGCGCGCCTTCGAGCCCAGGCCGAGGCGGGTGCTGCTGGTGAGCACGCTCTGCGCCGGGCTCGTCAGAAGCGCGAACGCGACCGGTGCCATCCACAGAGCGAGCCAGGAGCTGCCGGAAAAGGCCAGCAGCACCGCCAGCGCCCCGCCCGCCGCGACCGCGTCGCTCTGCAGCCGGAACGCCTCGCTCCAAGGAACGCTGCGGTCGTCCCGGGACTGCGCATCCCAGCGCACCACCCGGCCGACCAGCGTCGTCATCACGGCGCCCGCCGCGAAGAGTGCCATCACCGGCCAGAGCAGGACCCAGATCGCCTGTTCGAGCGCAGCGCTGACGAGCAGCGAGCGGGTGCCGCCGAAATCGGCCCGGCGCTGGGGTGAGGCCAGTACGTAGCCGAGACTGAGGAGCTTGGGCAGCGCCATGATCGCGATGACCAGGGCGGCGAGCGCGCCGGCCGCCGCGTTGCCGCCGTCGAGCCCATAGCCGATCAGCCCGAGTTCGCCGGAGCGCGCCGCCTGCCACGTGCCGAGGCCGAGGAAGGCGATCCAGAGCGGATAGACGCAGTAGCCGAGGATTCCGACGCCGAGATGCCAGCGGCTCGCGCCGAGCAGACCCTTCATCGGCAGCACGCGGATATGCTGCAGGTTGCCCTGGCACCAGCGCCGCTCGCGTCCGAGCAGGTCGATCAGGTTGGTCGGCATCTCCTCCCAGGTGCCGCCCATCTCCGGGAGGAGGCGCACCTCCCAGCCGGCCCGACGCAGCAGGGCGCCCTCGACGATGTCGTGGCACAGGATCTCGCCGCCGAGCGGCGGCCGGCCGGAGAGCACCGGAAGCTCGGCGTTGTTGGCAAACGCCTCGATCCGCAGGATCGCGTTGTGGCCCCAGTAGGACCCATCCGGCCCCTGCCACGTCTCCAGGCAGCGCAGGGACAGCGGAGCGTAGAGGCGCACGGCGAATTGCTGGATGCGGGCGAACAGGGTGTCGCGGCCGGCGGCATACGACACGGTCTGGATCAGGCCGGTGCGCGGGTTCTCCTCCATCAGCCGGGCCAGCCGGCGCATGGCCGCGCCGGTCATCAGGCTGTCAGCGTCGAGCACGATCATGAAGTCGTATTCGTGCCCGTAGGTCTGGCAGAACTCGGCGATGTTGCCGGCCTTGCGGCCCTTATTCTCGGTCCGGCGGCGATAGCGGATGCGCGGCATGCCGCGGCCCTCGCGCTCGGCCCAGGCCTGGATGCGGGCGAATTCGTGCTCCTCGACCGCGCTGATCGCTCCCTCACGGGTGTCGGAGAGAACGAAGATGTCGATGTCCGAGCCGTCGCCGCCCTCGCGCTGGAGCGAGCGGGCCATGACCCGGATTGCCGAGAACACCGCGATCGGGTCCTCGGCGTGGATCGCCACCACCGCAGCCGTGCGGCTGAGGCCCGTCGGGCGGGTGGAGATGGACGCGGCGCGCCGCTCGAGCGGCGAGAGCGCCCGGTCCCCCATCAGCGCGGCGATGAGCCCGTAGAGATACTGCCAGGCGGTGAAGGATTGCCACGCCATCAACACCACGAACAGGCCGAGCACGGTGCGGCCGAGCCACGTCTCCGGCAGGCCGTAGGCGGCGAGCGCCAGGGCGGCGACGGTGGCGGCGGTGGCGAGCGTCGGTCCGGCCAGGGCGAGGCGGCGTAACCGGAACGAGGCCGGCCGCGGTGCGGGGCCCGCGCCCCTCGGGCGGGTTTCACCCCCGGCCCCCGTCTCGACGGAGCGTTCCGCCTGCGGCAAGTCTGGGCTGGACATGATCGACGTCGACACTCGCGGGAGGGATGAACGGATGGCTGGACCGTCGGACGCTGACAACGAGGCGCCCGAGGCAAGAGGCGTTTCGCGGCGCGCCATCGTGCGTGGCGCGGCTCGATGGACTCTTGCCGGTTCGGCCGGCTTGAGCGTTTCTGGCCTTCTCGACCTGAATGCCGCCAGAACGATGGCTCAAACGTCGGAAAGCGCTTCGCCTCGGGGGACTTCCGAGCTCCGCGCCGTCACTTTCGATATCCTGACTCAGCGGGCCGAGCGGCTGGCGACCGAGCCCTACCGCGCCCCGGACAGCGATCTGCCGCCGGAACTGGCCGCCCTCGACTACGACGCCTTCCAGGCAATCCGCTTCCGGCCCGAGGCGACGGTGCCGCTCGGATCCCGTTTCTCGCTCCAGCCGTTCCACCGCGGCAACCTGCATGCGAAGCGGGTCGAGATCGTCTTGCAGTCGCCCGAGGGCGCGCGTCCTTTCGCCTACGATCCCGAACTGTTCGATCTCGGCCCAGCGCTGAAGGGCCGGCGCTACCCCGCCGCGCTCGGCTATGCCGGCTTCCGCATCGCCTTCGGCTTCAACGCGAGCCGGCCGCGAGATCACGAAGAGTTTCTCGTCTTCCTCGGCGCCTCCTATTTCCGCATCCGTGGCCGGGATCAGGTCTACGGCCTCTCGGCCCGTGGTGTCGCCGTGAACACCGGATTGCCGCAGGGAGAGGAGTTTCCGGACTTCACGAGCTTCTGGATCGAGGAACCGCAGGGCGAGGCGGCCTCGATCACGATCCTCGCGCTTCTCGACGGGCCGAGCCTGACGGGAGCCTTCCGCTTCGTCGTCACGCCGGGCGAGCCCTCGACGGCCGCCGTCGAGACCGCACTGTTCCCGCGTCGCGCCATCGCGGCGCTCGGGCTCGCCCCGCTCACCAGCATGTTCCTGTTAGGCGAGAACGGGCCGGGCGTGCGCGGTGCCGAGCCCTTCGACGATTTCCGCCCGCAGGTGCATGATTCGGATGGGCTCGTCGTGCAGCCGCCGGGAGACCGGCTGTGGCGGCCCCTCGTCAACGGTCGGGCCGCGCCGCAGATTTCCTCGTTCCGTGCGCGTCCGCTCGAAGGATTCGGGCTCTTGCAGCGGGAGCGCCGCTTCGCCGCCTATCTCGACGTGCAGGCGCGTCACGAGGACCGGCCGGGCCTGTGGGTGACGCCCAAAGGCGACGGCTTCGGCGCCGGTGCGGTGCGACTGTTCGAGATCCCCTCGCGCACCGAGGCGACCGACAACATCGTCGCCGCCTTCGTGCCGGAGGCGCCCGTCGCGGCGGGCAGGCCGTTGCGGCTCGCCTACAGCCTTGCCACCGTCGGTGCGGAACCGGCAGCCGCCCTCGCGCCACCGCTCGCCCGCGTCGTCTCGACCCGCGTCGGCTCGGCCGAGCGCCTGCGCCCGACCAATCCGCCCTCGCCGCAGCGGCGCCTCTACGTCATCGACTTCGAGGGGCCGGGCCTGCCCGACGATCCGAAGGCGGCAATCGACGTGGCGCTCTCGGCAAGCGCCGGCGCGCTGGTCGAGCCCTATGCCGAGCGAGTGCCGCAGACCGGCGGCTGGCGGCTCTATGCCGAGTTCCGGCCGCCGGAGAAAGGGCCGGCGGGCGACGTGGTGCTGCGGGCGCGGCTTTCGCACGCCGGACGGGTCATCACCGAGAC
>JAGTAM010000168.1 GCA_023422485.1 Pseudomonadota bacterium
GCGCAATCCGGGCGTGGTTCAGGAGGGCATCTTCGACACCTTCAAGCGCGTGACCGAGACCGGCCAACCCGCGACCGCGGAGCGCCGCTATGTCCACGAGCAGTTCGACGGCTGGTTCTTCCAGTGCGCGGTCAAGCTCGGCGACGGAGTCGCCACCACCACCAAGGAGATCTCGGCCTGGAAGGCGGCGCAGGAGGAGGTGCTCCGGCTCCGAGACGAGATCGCGCAGGCAGCCCTGCGCGAGAGCGAGGATCGCTTCCGCACCCTGGCGAGTCTGATCCCCGTCCTTCTGTGGCGCTCGGACGAGAGCGGGCAGCAGAACGCGCTCAACGAGGCTTGGCTCGCCTATACCGGCCAGACCCTGCCGCAGTCACAGAACGGCGGCTGGCTCGAAGCGATCCATCCGGACGATCGCGACGCGTCGCAGGAGGCCTTCCGCGTCGGGCGCGAGCAGCAGCGTCTGATCGAGGTCCAGCCGCGTATCCGCCGGCATGACGGGGAATACCGCTGGTTCCTGGTGCGGCAGGCGCCGATCGTCGATGCCGAGGGGCATGTCACGCAGTGGATCGGCGCTGCCATGGACATTCACGAGCTGCACGATCTGCAGGAGCGTCAGGCCGTCCTCGTCGCCGAATTGCAGCACCGCACCCGCAACCTGCTCGGCGTCGTGCGCTCCATCGCTCACCAGACCATGGTGCAGACCGGCCCCACCGAGCGCTTCCGCGAGCAGTTCAACGACCGGCTGGCCGCCCTGTCGCGGGTTCAGGGCTTGCTGTCGCGCTCCGAGCAGGAGCCGATCACCCTGCGCACCCTGATCCGGACCGAGCTGGAAGCGCTCGGAGCCGGCGACTTCGCCGACCGCATCCACGTCGCCGGCCCGCCGGTGCGCCTGCGCAAGGCGTCGGTGCAGACGCTCGCTCTCGCCATGCACGAACTGGCCACCAATGCCCGGAAGTACGGTGCGCTGACGACCGAGCACGGCCGCCTCTCGGTGACGTGGCGGGCGGATCGGAACGAGCAGGGGGGCGGGAACCTGCTGATCGAGTGGATCGAGGAGGGTATCAGCCGGCCGCGCGCGACATACGGCCCGATGCGGCGCGGCTACGGACGCGAACTGATCGAGCGGGCGATGCCCTACGCCCTCAACGCCAAGACCCGCTACGAACTCGGCGAGACGCGGCTGCTCTGCGCGATCGAACTGCCGCTGGGCGAGCGGTTTGGCGAGATGAGCACGGCGTGAGGCCCGCTCTCGCCGGAGTTCAGGCGGCGAGCGCCGTCAGCATCGCGCTGCCCGTCTCGCTCGCCGCATAGCGGGTGCGCTGGGTGCGTCCTTCGCGGGCGATCACGGTGAGGAGGGATTGGCCGGAAAGACCCTCCACCGCGCGCAGCACCAGGGCGTGCTCGACGCCGAAAATGCGGGCGAAGCTGCGGCTGTCCGCGGCGAGGCCCAGATGCAGGCCGGCGAGGATGCCGGCCTCCAGCAGGCTCAGTTCCGGACGCAGGGCCGCGATCGTGTCGGTCGCGGCCAGGAAGGTCTCGGCGTCGGCGGCGGGCTCGCTCACGCGGCTTGGCCCACGTCATTCGCGGCGCGGGCGCGCACCTGAACCAGCACCGACTTCGAGGTCGGCGTGTCCGAGAACTCCCCGAAGGCCGAGAGCGGCACCAGCACGTTGAGTTCCGGATAGTAGCCGGCGAGCGAACCGCGCGGCATGTCGAAGGGCACGAGGCGGAAATCCTCCGCCACCCGCTCGATGCCGTCCTCGGCATGGACGCAGACGAGATCGACCCGCTCGCCCGCCCGCGCCTTCAGCTCGGCGAGGTCGTCGGGATGGGCGAACACGACACGGCGCTCGCCGTAGACGCCGCGGTAGCGGTCGTCGAGGCCGTAGATGGTGGTGTTGTACTGGTCGTGGCTGCGGAAGGTCTGGAGCACGAAGGTGTCGCCCTGCCGGCTCGCGCGCTGGTGCTCGGTCGCCACCGGCAGCGGGCCGCTGGAGAAGCCCGCCCGGCCGGTCTCCGTCTCGAACACCCGCTCGGCGGCGAGGTTGCGCAGCATGAAGCCGCGGGGACGGCGCACCCGCGTGTTGAAGCCGGCAAATCCCGGAATCGTCCGCTCGATGAGGTCGCGGATGAGGTCGTAATCGTCGGCGAGCGCGGCCCAGTCGATCCGCTCCGAACCCACCGTCGCCGCGGCCATGCCGGCGATGATGCCGATCTCCGAGCGCAGATGCGGGGAGGCCGGCTTGTTGATGCCCCCGGAGCCGTGGACCATGCTCATCGAATCCTCGACGGTCACGATCTGCACCTTGCCCCGGCTGTTGCGGTCGATCTCGGTGCGGCCGAGGCAGGGCAGCAGGTAGGCGACCCGGCCCGGCACGAGGTGCGAGTGGTTGAGCTTGGTCGCGATGTGGACGGTGAGCTCGCAGCCCGCCAGCGCCTTCTCCACCAACCGCGTGTCGGGCGTGGCGCGCACGAAATTACCGCCCAAGCCGATAAAGGCTTTGGCCGAGCCGTCGAGCATCGCGCCGATGGCGCCGAGCACGTTGTGGCCGTGCTTTCGCGGCATGGTGAGGCCGAACGCGCGGTCGAGCGCTTCGAGGAGCGCGGCCGGCGGCTTCTCGTTGATGCCGACGGTGCGGTCGCCCTGCACGTTGGAATGGCCCCGCACCGGGCACAGGCCCGCGCCCGGCCGGCCGATATGGCCGCGCAGGAACAGCAGGTTGGCGATCTCGCGGATCGTCGCCACCGAGTGGCGGTGCTGGGTCACGCCCATCGCCCAGGTCGCGATCACCTTCTCGGCGCCGAGATAGACGTCGGCCGCGGTCTCGATCTCCTCGCGGGTCAGGCCCGATTGGTCGAGGATCGCCTCCCACGCCGTCGCCTCGACCGCGGCGCGGTACTCCTCGAAGTCGCTGGTATGCGCGGCGATGAAGGCGTGGTCGAGGAGCGAGGGCTTGCCCGCCGCGAGCGCCGCCGCGTCGCGGGCGAAGACGGACTTGGCGATGCCGCGGAAGGCGGCCATGTCGCCGCCGGGCTTGGGCTGGTAATAGTGGCTGGCGATCGGGCGGCTCGCCCCGCGCAGCATCTCGACGCTGTTCTGCGGATCGGCGAAGCGCTCCAGCCCACGCTCGCGCACGGGATTGAGCACGACCACGCGCGCGCCCCGCTCGGCGGCCCGGCGCAGGTCGCCCAGCATGCGCGGATGGTTGGTACCGGGATTTTGCCCGACGACGAAGATCGCGTCCGCCCGCTCGAAGTCTTCGAGCAGCACCGTGCCCTTGCCGATGCCGATGGCCTGAGTCAGCGCGATGCCGCTCGCCTCGTGGCACATGTTCGAGCAATCGGGGAAGTTGTTGGTGCCGTAGGCGCGGGCGAAGAGCTGGTAGAGGAAGGCGGCCTCGTTGGAGGCGCGGCCGGAGGTGTAGAACTCGACGCGGTCGGGATGGTCGAGGCCGCGCAGGGTCGCGCCGATCTCGGCAAACGCCTCGTCCCATTCTACGGGGCGGTAGGTGTCCGTCTCCGCGTCGTAGCGCATCGGATGGGTGAGGCGGCCCTCGCTCTCCAGAGCGTAGTCGGTCCAACCCCGCAGCTCCGCGACCGGATGCTTGGCAAAGAAGCGCGGCGTCACGCGCTTGTCGGTGGCCTCCCACGAGACCGCCTTCACGCCGTTCTCGCAGAACTCGAATGACGAGCCGTGGGCCGGGTCGCCCCAGGCGCAGCCGGGGCAGTCGAAGCCGTCGGGCTGGTTGGCGCTGCGCAGGGCCCGCGCGCCGGAGAGTGGCGCGCGGCTGCCCAGCAGAAACTTGCCGCAGCTCTTCAGCGCGCCCCAGCCGCCCGCGGCGGAAGAGCGCTTCGGTAAGCCTTGCGAACGGTCCATCCGAGAGCCCGGTCTTCGCGATGTGGGAGATGTTTCGGACGATCCGCGCCCGCCGTCTCGCCCCCTGGCGGGTGAGCGGTTTCGGATGCCTGGATCGAGACGTAACATCTCGCAGATGCGAGTGGATGCGTGGCCGTTGATGGGGGAGGTATTCGTGAGGCGCAGAGCAATTTAGCTCAATTCCAGAAGGTGCCTATTTCTGGAATGGCTCAAGGGTTCATCCTGTCGAGAGCACGAAGGAGCGGCGTGGAAATTTGATGCGTTGCAACAAAATGCAGAGAGCACGAAACTGCATTGTGTCCGCGCTCCGACGGTGGGCCGCGGGGCGGTTCACGCACCCCGCGCCAACTCGGCCGCATCCCGCCCGACGACCGGTTCGAGGCTCGTCCGTCCTTCCGCCCGCAGCCGCTGGCTCAGGCCGCGCTTGATCGTGCCGACCAGTCCCGGCCCCTCGTAGACGAGGGCGGAGTAGAGCTGGACCAGGCGGGCGCCGGCCCGGATCTTGGTCCAGGCGGCCTCGGCCGAATCGATCCCGCCGACGCCGACCAGGGGGATCCGGTCGCCGACGCGCAGATAGGTCTGCGCGAGAAGCCGCGTCGCCGGGCCGAAGAGCGGCCGGCCGGACAGGCCGCCGGTCTCCTTCGCGACGGCGGCTTCCGTGAGGCTGGCGGGCCGCGCGATCGTGGTGTTCGAGACGACGAGGCCCTGAATGCCGCGCCGGAGCGCCGTCGCCGTCATGGCGTCGAGCCCTTCGAGGGCGATGTCGGGCGCGATCTTGAGCAGCACCGCGGCGCTCGATCCGCTTTCGTCGCGGGCGGCGACAACGCGGGCGAGCAGATCGTCGAGGAAGGCTTCGCCCTGAAGGTCGCGCAGGCCCGGCGTGTTGGGCGAGGAGACGTTGACGGTGATGAAGGCGACGTGCGGCGCGAGCCGCGCGGTGCAGGCGACGTAGTCGGCGAGCCGGTCCTCCGATTCCTTGTTGGCCCCGATATTGACGCCGACGATGCCCTCCCGGCCGGCGCGGGCCCTGAGGCGGTCGGCCACCACGTCGAGTCCCTCGCTGTTGAGGCCGAAGCGGTTGATCACCGCGCGGTCGCCGGGGAGCCGGAACACCCGCGGGCGCGGATTGCCGGGCGGCGGCCGTGGCACCACGCCGCCGACTTCGACGAAGCCGAAGCCGAGACCCAGCAGCGCGTCGGCCACCCGCGCCCCCTTGTCGAACCCGGCGGCGAGGCCGACCGGGTTGGGGAAGCGGCGGCCGAACAGCTCGACGG
>JAGTAM010000521.1 GCA_023422485.1 Pseudomonadota bacterium
CGGCTTCGCGGCCGCCGGCCTCGCCCTCCTCATCGGCTACGGCGCTTCGCTCTTGAACGGGCTTCAAGCCGGCGCGCGCCCCTCTTCCCTCTCGAAAGGCTGACTGCGATGACCATGCAGTTCCTGATCGCCTCGAACGTCCTGCTCTGGCTCGCCCTGATCGGCTGCGCCGTGCTCCTGCTCGGCCTGCTGCGACAGGTCGGCCTCCTCCACGAACGCTCCTCGCCCATGGGCGCCATGATCACCGATCACGGTCCCGACATCGGCGACGCCGCGCCGGTCTTCGACCTTCCCGACCATGCCGGCGCCACCGTGCGCATCGGCGGACCGAGCGCCGAGGGTCGCCCGACGCTGCTGATGTTCACCGCCCCGACCTGTCCGGTCTGCGACAAGCTCTTCCCGCTGATCAAGTCGATCGCCCGGGCCGAGAAGTTCGCGGTGGTGATGATCAGCGATGGGCAGCCGGACGAGCACCAGCGCTTCCTGGCCAAGCACGAGCTCGGCGACATCCGCTACGTCGTCTCGGCCGAGGTCGGCATGGCCTTCCAGGTCGGGAAGATCCCCTACGGCGTGCTGCTCGATGCCGAGGGCGTGATCCGCGCCAAGGGCCTCACCAACACCCGCGAGCATCTCGAGAGCCTGCTTGAGGCGGACAAGAGCGGCTTCGCGTCGATCCAGCAATTCATGACGAGCCGGAAGCACAGCCACGGCGCCAAGGCCGCCTGATCGAAAAGCCCGCCTGATCGAAAAGGCCGCCTGATCGCAGGGCGCCCGCGTCCGCAAACCCAGAACAGCGACGAGGAAACGATGCTCGGAAAATCCCAATTCGACGATCTCTTCGAGAAGATGTCCCGCAAGGTGGCGGGACATACCAGCCGCCGCGGCTTCATCGGACGCGTCGGCACGGCGGTGGCCGGCGTGGCGCTGGTGCCCCTGCTTCCGGTCGACCGCCGCGGGCGCGTCAGCCGCGCCAACGCCGCTGAGAGCGCGGGCGATCCTCGGGGCAAGTGGACGCCGCAGGACCACGACGTGCAGGCCTGCGATTACTGGCGCCACTGCTCCATCGACGGCAACATCTGCGACTGTTCCGGCGGCTCGCTCACCAATTGCCCGCCCGGCACCAAGCTCGCGTCCAGCTCCTGGGTCGCCAGCTGCTACAACCCGACCGACAAGCAGAGCTACCTGATCTCCTACCGCGACTGCTGCGGCGCCAACATGTCCACCCGGTGCTCGTGCCTGAACACCGAAGGCGAGCTGCCGGTCTACCGCCCGGAATTCGGCAACGACATCATCTGGTGCTTCGGCGCCGAGGACGATGCCATGACCTACCACTGCACGATCTCGCCCATCGTCGGAAAGGCCGGCTGATCCCCGGCCGCGGCCTGCGGGCCGCGGCTCCCGGACAGCCCTGAGACATCGGAGTCGAACCCCATGCGCGTCCTCGTTCTCGCAGCAACGCTTGCTGCCCTCTCCGCCGGTGCGGCGCTTGCCGCCGGCGCGCTCGAAGTGGTGCCGGAGGCGCCTGCCGGCAGCACCGAGGTCAAGATCGCCAAGATGAAGTTCGCGACCCCGGAGGTCCGCATCAAGGCGGGCTCGGCCGTGACCTGGACCAACACCGAGGCCCTGCCGCACAACGTGCACTTCAAGCCCGGCAGCAGCGTCGACAAGGAGCTGGAGGGGCCGATGCTGCGCTCCAACCAGACCTTCTCGGTCCAGTTCAACACGCCGGGCACCTACGACTACATCTGCACGCCCCATCCCTTCATGAAGGGCAAGGTCGTCGTCGAGTAGCGACGAAGCCGGCAGGTCTCCGACGCGAGCGGACCGCGACCTGCCGGCCTTCCTCCGCCGTACCGCCCCCGAGACTCGAACGCCCCCCGATCCGTCGGGGAGGGCCCGTCAGCGCGCAAGGTGCACCGATGTGGATTCCCTACGACCTGACCGGCTCGCTCAAGGGCGAGACATCGGCTGCGAGCCTTCAGCGCTCACAGGCGGACCGCTCCGTTCGCGACGTGCTGGTCGGCTTCTTCGTGCGCAATCCCATCACCCAGAGCTGGGAGATCGACATCCGGGCCGAGTCCGCCAAGGAGGTGCTGACGGTCGCGCTGGACGGCATGCCGGCCGAGATCGCCTGCTACGGCGACGCGTCGGGCAAGCTCAGCGAGATCATCTACCGCATCAAAAGCGCCGAGCCCTACGCCGCCTTCGATGCCTGCCGGCACGACCTGGAGGACCGGCTCGCCCGCTGGACATTGGAGCTCGGACGCGGCATGGCCGTCGCCGGCTGGCGCGTGGCCGATCCGGCCAACGAGGCGCGCTGGCGCTGCACCCCGTTCCGTCCGAGCGCGCTCGACCTCGACCTCGACGCCGTGGCCTTCGCGCCGGACGACCTCAAGCCGCTGTTGCGCGTCTACCAGCGCGCCCGCAACGCCTCGGACCCGGCCTGGCGCCTGCTGAACGCCTACGCGGTGCTGACATGCTGGCGCGCCGGCAGGGCTCCCTTCCCGGCAAAGCCGCCGCGGCCCGTCCCCACCGTGACCCTGGAGATGCTGGTGCATAGCGGCACCCTTGGCTGCGCCGTGACCTTCAAGGACCAGCCGCTGACGGCCCTCGTCGATGCCCTGGAGGTCTGGCGCGACGCCGTCCTGCAGGATCTGGAGTCCCCCGGCGACGGCGCGCAGGGGCTGCGGGGCGAGGCGCGCTGGCGTCTCGCGCACATGGCGAGCCTCGCCGACCTCGCCGCCCGCGAGACGCTCCTGCGCGAGATCGCGCGTCGCCGCGGCGCCGATCTGGCGCTCGCTTCCTGATCCCGGTCAGAGCGCCAAGGATAGTGAGGGCCATGCGGCCGATCCCCGTCCTGCTCGCCTGGGCCGTCCTCCTCTGCGGGGGCACCTACGTCGTGACCGCACGCTCGGACGCCGCCACGGCGACCGACGGCCCCTCACAACAGGATATCACCGCGCTGAAAGAGCGCTTCCGCCGGCCGGACGGCGTGCCGCACCCCAAAGCCAACCCGGCGACACCGGAAAAGGTGACGCTCGGCAAGGCGCTGTTCTTCGACCCAAGGCTCTCGCGCTCGGGCAGCGTCTCCTGCGCGACCTGCCACAATCCGAGCCTCGGCTGGAGCGACGGTCTCACTCGGGCGGTGGGCTTCGGCATGGTCTTGCTGCCGCGGCGAACCCCGCCGGTGCGCAACCTCGCCTGGGGCTCCGCCTTCCAGTGGGACGGCCGGGCCGACAGCCTGGAGGCGCAGGCGCGGATGCCGATCACGGCGCCCGACGAGATGAACATGTCGATGGATCTGGTCGTCGAGCGCCTGAAGGCGGTGCCGGGCTACGCCCCGCTCTTCCGCGAAGCCTTCGGCGACGAGGAGCCCATCAGCGCGCGCAATGTCACCGCGGCGCTCGCCACCTTCCAGCGGACGCTGGTCTCGGGCAAGGCTCCGTTCGATCGCTGGATCGAGGGCGAGGAGGCGGCTCTCGGGGCCGACGCCCGTCGCGGCTTCGCTCTCTTCACCGGCAAGGCCAATTGCGCGGCCTGCCATTCCGGATGGCGCTTCACCGACGACAGCTTCCACGACATCGGCCTGAAGGCCGGCGACGATCTCGGCCGCGGCAAGTTCGCGCCGCCCTCCGTGACGGCCATGCGCTACGCCTTCAAGACGCCGTCGCTGCGCGACCTGCGGATGCAGGGCCCCTACATGCACGATGGCCAGCTCGGCAGCCTGGACGCGGTGATCGAGCACTACGTCGAGGGCGGCGAGCGGCGTCCGAGCCTGTCCTTCGAGATGAAACCGGTCGCGCTCAGCGCGCAGGAGCGGCGCGATCTCACCGCCTTCCTCGAATCCCTGGCGGCGGAACCCGCCGCCCTCACCCTGCCGCACCTGCCGTGAGAGGACTTGCCATGACGAGGAACGGTCGGATGGCCCTCGATCCCGCATTCCGTCGCCTTGCCGCTGGCTTCGCCCTGAGCCTCGCGGTGCTGACCGCGCCGGCGAGCGCCGAAGAGTTCGAGGTCACGATCCATCACGCGGAACTGCAGGAGGTGACGATCAAGCCCCGCGTGGGCGACACGATCCGCTTCGTCAATCATGCCGACATCGCCCACAACCTGTACCTCACCTACGAGGACGGTGGGGTCGAAACCCTCGACACGCAACCGCCGCGCACGACCAAGCACGCGGTGCTGCGCCGATCCGGCCACGTCGTCGTGCGCTGCTGGATCCATCCCATCATCCGGATGGAACTCGATGTCGCCGACAAGGCCGCGAGCCAGTAGGACGCCGGGAGGCCTGCCATGGCAAAGCCGAACCCTCCGTCGCGGCGGGACCTTCTGACGAGCGGCGCCAAGGCCGCCGGCGTCGCCTGCCTCGCCGGCCTCTCGCTCACGGCCTACGTCGAGTCGGCGCGCAGGGCCGAGGCGACGGCGTTGCGCCCGCCCGGCGCCCTGCCGGAGGACGATTTCCAGGGGGCTTGCGTCCGCTGCGGCCTGTGCGTGCGGGCCTGCCCGTTCGACACCCTGCGCCTTGCCGAGTTGGGAGAGGAGGCGCCGCTGGGCACCCCCTTCTTCGTCGCCCGCGAAACGCCCTGCTTCATGTGCGCGGACGTGCCCTGCGCCAAGGCCTGCCCGACCGGCGCCCTCGACCGCGACATCCCGAGCATCCGGCAGGCCGACATGGGCGTCGCCGTCCTCGTCGGCCACGAGAGCTGCCTGAACTACAAGGGCATCACCTGCAGCATCTGCCACCGCGTCTGCCCGATCCGCGACGAGGCGATCACGCTGGAGCCGCAGACGATCAGGGGACGCCGGATGGTGATCCCGACGGTGCATTCCGACAAATGCACCGGTTGCGGCACCTGCGAGAAGCACTGCGTGCTGGGCCACGCCGCGATCCGGGTGCTGCCGCGCGAACTCGGGCTCGGCGGCCGCGGGCGCAATCCGGCGGGGAGGGCGGTGTGATGCGCCTGAGCCTGACAGCGGAAGCGCGAAGGGAGGGCGTGGCGGCCAAGGGTTGGGTGCGCGCGCACAAATGGTGGATCCTGCGCCGCCTGACGCAGCTCACGGCGCTGGGCGTCTTCATGGCCGGCCCGCTCGCCGGGATCTGGCTCGTCCGGGGCAATTTCGCGTCGAGCGAAATCCTCGGACTCCTGCCGCTCAGCGATCCCTTCATCGCCGTCCAATCTCTCGCCGCCGGTGCGATGCCGGCACGCGTCGCCCTCTTGGGCGCCCTTTGGATCACGCTGTTCTACGTCGTGGTGGGAGGCCGCGCCTATTGCGGCTGGATCTGTCCCGTCAACATCGTCACCGACACAGCCTATTGGCTTCGGGAGAAACTCGGCATCACGCGCGACCGCAAGCTCGACCGGCGCACGCGGCTCTGGGTTCTGGGCGGTGCAGTGCTCGCCTCGCTTCTGAGCGGCACGGTCGCCTGGGAGTTCGTCAATCCGGTGAGCCTGCTGCAGCGCGGCCTGATCTTCGGACTCGGCGCGGGCTGGACCATCATCGCGGCCGTGTTCCTCCTCGACCTGCTGATCACGCGACGGGGATGGTGCGGGCATCTCTGCCCGGTCGGCGCCTTCTACGGAATCCTGGGCAAGGCCAGCGTCGTGCGGGTCGCCGCATCGCGGCGGGAGGCATGCACCAATTGCGGGGCGTGCTTTCAGATCTGCACAGAGCCCCACGTCATCACGCCGGCCCTGAAGGGACGTGGAACGATGTCGATCCTGAATCAGGATTGCCTCAATTGCGGTAGCTGCATCGACGCGTGCCCAGTCGATGTCTTTGAACTCTCAGTACGCAGCAATAGACAGTGAAGTTTGCGCTGATTTTTGAGTGAAGTGGATGCAGATTGAATCCTTCCGATGCTAATTCCGATAAATTTCACCACCGCATTCAATGATACATCAACGATCACGAGGGTCAGAAATTCATATATTTGGGTAATATTCGGCACGATTAGAATCATTTTATTGAAAAATAGACTTGCCGAAATTATTCGAGATTCCGTTTGCGACTAAAATATTCCGGTAGGAATAGATCTATCGCTGTCAGCATGGTGAGGGGGAATAAGACTATGACGACAACCAATCTTCGCGTTCTGTTTCTGGGCGGAGTGCTCGCTCTCTTCGGTCCACCCGGTCTCGCCGCTGACCTCTCATCGGCACCTAAGCAGATGCCGCCCGAGGCCAAGGTCGCCGATCCTCTCATCGGCTTCGCCTTCTACTCTCAATATGCGACAGACTACAATTTTCGAGGCGTCTCGCAATCGAACCGGCAGGGAAGCTTCCAGACGTTCTTCGAGGCACAGTTCTTCAACAATTTTGCCTATGCGGGCTTCTATACATGGCAGGTGCGCCTGCCGACGCGGCCCGATTTCGAATTCGATCTGACTGCTGGCATCCGCCCGGTCTTTGACAAGCTATCACTTGATCTGGGCGTCGTGTATTACTTCTACCCCAACGAGCAACGGCTCATCAACCCGACCAACAGCGCATTCCTGACGACTGCCAACAGCGACTTCATCGAGTATGCCGGCAAGGCGCTCTACCAAATCACGCCGGAACTTATCGTCGGAGCGAATGTCATCCATGCGCCCAGCTTCTTCGGGCAGCACGCGACCGCGACCTACACATCCGGCACGATCGCCTACACGCTGCCAGCCAGCTGGTTTCCGTTCCTGCCCGAGGCCTATGCCGGAGGCTTCTCGATCTCCGGTGAAGGCGGCCACTACTTCATCGGCGCAGCGAAGACTTCAGCGGCCGGATTCGATGCATCGATCGGGCGCTTCGCCACCGTTGACTTGCCGAGTTACAATTACGGCAACGTTGGAATTTCTTATACCTACAAAAATATGCTAATCGATTTCAGGTATCATACGACCGACCTTACGCCAGCGCAGTGCTTCACTTTTACGGGCGATTACCGTGGCTACTTCAACGGCGGTCGTTCCGGCTGGTGTGGCGATGCAATCATCGGGGCCATCCGCTGGCAAGCCTCGACCTCAGCCCCGGGAGTTTACGCGGAGCCAGCCGGTTTGTCCGGATTCTTCAAGTAGAGATGAGGACGGATACATGATCGTCACGCGCCGCAAAGCCGCGGTATCGGCGCCCGTTAGCGAACGGAAGGCGAAGGATTGCCTGGCCGCACGCGGCCGGTCCGGGCATCGAACACGGAGCCGCGCAACTGATCGCTCGACGGCGCCGCGCTCCCGCTTTCGGCACCGGCTCCCGGCGCGAGGGTGAACGGACCGCCGGGCGGCGCATCCTGCGCCGTGAAGCTGTTGTAGGTCGTCTTCGGCTGCACTTGTCCGAGGGCAGCGGTCGTCCCGCCAGCAATGCTGACAATAATGAGCATAACCGTTGCGGCGCTGCGAACCGGCACTGACAATCGTTTCTCCTCCAGCAGATCCTATAGAAGCAAACGTCGGCAGGCCCGCCTGCAATCCCGAAGGATGCGACCCGCAACTCTCAATTTATGACGAATGTGCTTTGACGCACATCGATGGAATGTCCGACGACATGCCATCTGGATGAGTGATGCACGCGCATGATGCCCGAGCTGCGTGCTCGACGCGGCCCATTGGGCGCGATGAATGCCTTCAATGCCTGCTACGGCTGTGGCAGCGTGGTGCTGGCGTGGGCTGGAGCGGCAGCGATGCGCCGGGACGACGAAGGTCGAGATGCGCACGCCACGCTACACGACGCAGGTCGATGAATTGCCAGTCGCGCACGCTGGAAGGGTCACCTTCCGGCTTCGAAGCGGACCTATGCTGCACGACTCGTCTGAGTCTGCAACGGGTCAGGAGTGGATCGGCGTCAGGGTTGCTTGGAGGGGGGATGCAGAGTGGACCGGCGATGGCAGTCGCCGAGCCACGGGTGAGTTACTTCGCGCGCAGGCCGAAGGAGATGCCGTAGGCCGTGCGGCGGGCTGTGAAGATCTCATCCTTCGGTGCCTCGATGCCGTCGGCCAACTGACCCGGATCGAAGATCCCTGCGTCGCAGGTCTCGCTCGGCTCAATGGCCGCCACGGCGATCGTGCCGAGCTTCACCGCCTTACGGGCGTCCTCGTTCTTCCACCGCGCCGTGATGTCGTTTTCCAGATCGTCGCCGGACTCGGCGAGGAGGGCCATGACGTCGAACTTCGCCGGCCCCTTCGACAGCTGCTCGGATAGCTCGGTGGCCAGAAACTGCGATGGCTGACCCTTCGCCTCTTCTTCGCTCAGAGCGATCTCGCCCGTCTGGGGAGCGACCTTGAACTTGAACGGCACGGCACGCCCAGTGGAACTCACTCCCGTGAACGTGTGCACGCCCCAGTAGGTGATGCCGGCATAGCTGCCGGGCAGGGGCTTGCCGGCCACGAAGGCCGCTTGGCGCGTCGTCTCGGGATTGGTCTTCGCGAATGAGGCGATGGCCTCCGGGTTGGGCTTGCCGTCAGGTCCTGGTGCGCGGACCTGCAGAAAGGCGAGCATCTGGTCGAGCGTCCGGGCGAAATGCACCGGTGCGTTCTCGAATAGCAGATGCGTCTCACCACCATCCGACAGGATCTTGATCGAGAAGCCGCGCAGGACGTTCCTGGCCGTGTCCGGAACTGCGGGATTGCCACCGCCGACCGAGAAGCGGCCGACTAGGGGCCAGGGCCGCGTGAAGCTGACCGAACGCGTGACCTCACCGACATCGACCGAGGGCGTGTAGGTGCCGCTCACGCACTGGCCCTTAGCAAATGTGGCGCGCACGCCGGGCGGCTTTCCGGCGACGGCCTTCAATGCGTCTACGAGGCTCTGGGCATCTGCCGCGAGCGCCGGGGTCGGCAGCGCAGGGAACGCGATCAGCACCGCGCCGAGGAGGGGGATCGTAACTGCCCTGACCAGGACAGAAACCGCGCCGGCGTCGCGGCCGATCGTGTTCGACGGAGGCTTGACCGCCGCGGAGCTCAGGGGTGGATCCAAAAGGCCGACATGTGCCATGGTCGTCTGTCCTTCTCTGATGCTTGGAGGGGGATCTTTTGGCGGTTCGGCGATGGCAGTCGCCGGACCGCTTCTCAGTTCGGGCCTACTTCCGAGGGATCACCTTGCCCGGCAGCGACAGGTTGCCGGAGGCGACCTTGAAAACGTCGCTGACGCAGAGCAGCGGCGCGTGAAGGTTGCCGTTGACCTTGAGGCCGGAGGTCACGCCGTCGAAGGACGCACCCTTGATGCCGGAGATGAGTGAGACCGGAATCTCGACCTCTACCGCGTCCCCTTGAAAGGTCGTCGGGTAGTCCGGGCTGTCGATCAGAAGCGGTACTTTCGGCCAGGTCGGCGGGACCTTGGGCTTCGAGCCCTGCGGGATGTCGACCACCTTCAGGCCGCCGCCGCAGGCCGCATCCTTGGCGAGCACGACCCAGTGCGGGTGCCAGATGTGCCGATTCACGCCGCCGTAAGCTGCATCGTCGAAGTCGGGGTGGAAGGTGACGGCGAGCGCCACGATACCCTGAGCCTTGTCGAAGCCGATGGCGCCGCTGTCGAGCGTCGTCGGCCAGACGTAGGCGTAGACGTTGGAGCCCTCGAATTTGCCCGTGGCGTCCGGCTTGTCCTTGCCAGCCTCGCCGCGGACGCGAGTCGTGAACACGGCGGTATCGCCCCAGGTCACGATCGTGGTCTCGACGATGTCGAACGAGGCGAGGACCGCTTCGTTGGGCTGCGCCCGGATGGACTTGGCGGAGACGCCAGTGGAGAGCACGCATAGAGCTGCGGTCACGAGGCCGACGCCCCGTGTCTTCATTCTACTCATGACAGCTTGTCCTTCTCAGTTCTCGGGTTGTGCTTGGAGGGGCGGCGATCCGTCTGCGAAGGACGTCCAGGTGGCAGCCTGGACGTCAGGATCGACCGCTTCATGCTCGCCGCAGTCGAGCCGGAGATCCCGGGTTCCGATTGGGGCGTTCACGAAGGCGCAATGGTGGGGCTGGGCCTCGCCTCGATGGGCGTTCGGCCTGAAATGCCGGCAGCTGATGCACATCCTCTGGAGCGGGATGGCGCCGGCCAGCTGCAGGGTCCGGATGAGCTTGATCTGGGTGAGCAGGAGGTCGGCCTGTTCGCTCGGCGACAGTCGCGCCAGAGCCGACATCACCTGCGAGGTTGCAGAGGCGAGAGCACGCCCGAGGGCACGTCCGTCCTCTGTCAGGCGAGCGATGATGGCACGGGCATCAGCTGGGTCAGGCGTACGCTTCAAGTATCCCTTACGCTCAAGTGCCGAGAGGGTATCGGCCATGCTCGGTGCCGAGACGGCGAGATGCGCTGCGATCTCTTTAGAACGCAGCCCGGCCGGGCGCGCGGCGAGCAAGGCCAGCACCTGGGCCTGTGCCGGGTTCACACCCGCATCGCCAGCCGCTGCCCAAAGATCGGCGCGCAGCACGAGTGCGACGCGTTCGAAGCCCTCGCGCAGGCGGATCAGCACAGGATCTGGGTCAGCTGCGTGGTCCATGTCTATTGGTTAGGACTCCTAATTTATGGAGTCAAGCACGTAGGCTTATGGATCCCGTAACACCGAGCACGCTGCATGCGCGGCCTTGGACCATGAAGCGTGCCGGGCAACGCTCAGCCGCTCTGGGCCACTCTTTGGATTGGGAAGACGTATGTCTCGGCGACGTGAAGGTCCGCTTGGGTTCTCAGGCGTACGTGTCGAGCATGCCCAGCAGCTCACGAGCGGTTCACACGCCCCAAAGGCAGGTGCGGATCACCTTGCGAAGGGCTCAACCCTGCGGCGGTCCGACTGTGTCAGCCGCAAATGCACGCCGCGATCCAAGTGGCTTAGGCCGGCCCGTGGTGCTGTCGCGGGCAGTCTGGCGCTCCATCTCGGCGTTCACCTCCGCCCCGAGAAGCGCGATCACAACCGAGAGCCAGATCCAGGTCATGAAGCCGACACC
>JAGTAM010000556.1 GCA_023422485.1 Pseudomonadota bacterium
CATGGCCGCCTCGACCGGCGGCCACAGCTTCTCCTGCTCGGGGTTCAGCTTCAAGCCGGCATGCAGCCCGGCGATGCGGGCATCGGCGAAAGCGGCCCGGTCCTCGGCCGAGAACGCCGACCAGCGCCCGTGCCGATGGCCGTCGGATCCGTCCGCGAACGGCCCGCCGCGCTCGCCGGCACGGACCGCCGCCGTCCCGAGGCCGGCCGCGCCGAGCGCAACCAGCCCGACCATCACCAGACCCGTCACGCGTTTCCTGGTCATCGGACATCTCCGTCATCCTGGGGCCACAGCCCCGATCCCGCGACGATGCGTCCGTTTCGTCTCTGGCATGTGTCCGCTCGTCTCTGGCCTGTGTCTGCAACATGAAACCTTGTCCATGTTCAGGAAGCCATCTTGGCGATGTGATAATGTTACATTATCACCCCTGCCGAACGAAGGAGTGTCGGTATGGGTCGTTTGGTCGGGCGCGGGTTCGCGGGACACGGGTTTGCAGCGGCCGTTCTGCTGCTCGTCGCTCTCGCCCCCTCTCTCGCTTCGGCGCAGGAGCCGCGTTTGAAGGCGGTGGCGACCTTCTCGATCCTGGCCGACCTCGTGGCACAGGTCGGCGGTGACCGGGTTGCGGTGACGAGCCTCGTCGGGCCGGATGCGGACGCGCACGGCTATTCCCCGGCGCCGGGTGACGCCCGAAGGGTGGCGGAGTCCAACCTCGTGGTCGTCAACGGCCTTGGTTTCGAGGGCTGGCTGGAGCGGCTCATCAAGGCGTCCGGCACCAGGGCGCCGGTCGTCGTCGCCTCCAAGGGCGTGAAGACCATTGCCGGCAGCCACGACCACGACGACCACGGTCATGGGCACGACCATGGGCACGACCATGGCGAAGGCGATCACGCCGATCCGCATGCCTGGCAGAACGTGGCGAACGTGAAGCTCTACGTCGCCAACATCCGCGACGGCCTGAGCGCTGCCGATCCGGCCCATGCCGGCCTCTACGCCGCCAACGCCGCCGCCTACAACGAGAAGCTCGATGCGCTGGATGCGGAGATTCGCGCCGAGCTGGCGAAGATTCCGCAGGAGCGGCGGCGCATCATCACCACTCACGACTCCTTCGGCTATTTCAGCGCCGCCTACGGCATGCGCTTCCTGGCGCCGCAGGGCGTCTCGACGGACAGCGAGGCGGGTCCGAAGGACGTCGCCCGCATCATCCGTCAGATCCGCCGCGACAAGGTGCCGGCTGTGTTCGTGGAATCGATCGCCGATCCGCGTCTCATGCAGCAGATCGCCCGCGAGAGCGGGGCCAAGGTCGGCGGCCGGATCTATTCCGATGCGCTGAGTGCGCCCGGCGGGCCGGCACCGGGCTACCTGGAGATGATGCGCGCGAACCTCAACGCGTTTCGCGAGGCGCTGAGCTGAGACACTACCCGCCGGTCATCGGCGGGAAAAACGCGATCTCCTGCGCCCCGGCGATGGCCGTGCCGGGCTTGGCGTGAACCCGGTCGATCGCCGCGCGCACCACGCCCTCGTTCTCGAACGCGTAGGCGTATTCCTCGCCGCGCGTCTTCAGCCAGCCGATCAGGTCGGCGACCGTCGCAATGCCGTCGGGTGGGCTCACCGTCTCGTCGGGCTTGCCGACGCGCTCGCGCACCCAGGCGAAATAGACGAGCTTCATCGCGTGCATCCCCGGCGGCGCCTCGAAATGCCGCCCCAAAAATCCCAGAAGACTCAGCGCGGATCGTCGATCACGTGCCGGATTCCGGCCCTCATATAGTCCCAGCCGGTATAGAGCGTCAGGGCGGCGGCGAGCCAGAGCAGGACGATTCCGGCCGTGAGGCTGCCGGGAATCAGCGTCTCGCCGGCCGGGCCGGCCACGAGGAAGCCGAGGGCGATGAGTTGCACCGTCGTCTTCCACTTGGCGATGCGGCTCACCGGCAGGCCGACCTTCAGCTCGGCCAGATACTCGCGCAGGCCGGAGACCAGCACCTCGCGGCAGAGGATGACGATCGCTGCCCAGAGCGACATGCCGGCGATGGTGCGGTCGGCGGCCAGCATCAGCAGCAGGGCGGCGACGAGGAGCTTGTCGGCGATCGGGTCGAGCATCCGCCCGAGGGCCGAGCTCTGGGCCCAGGCGCGGGCCACGTAGCCGTCGAGATAATCGGTGATCGCGGCCGCCACGAACACGCCGAAGGCCGCCCAGCGGGCGGCGATCTCGTCGGGCCAGAACAGCAGGACGACGACGACCGGGACCGCGACGAGGCGGCCGTAGGTGAGGCAGTTCGCGAGCGTCCAGGCCTGCGACCGGCGTCGGGGAAGGACGGCGTTCATCGACGGGGTGAAATCATGCGGCGCCTGAGGCGTCAACCGCGTCGGGGCCGCATCGGGCGCAGGCTCTGTCGGCAAAGGGCTTGGCAAAGGGCTTGGCTCAAGCGTTGGCGTGGAAGAAGTCGTAGACCGCCCGCGCGGTAGCGGCATTGACGCCCGGCGCCTTGGCGAGATCCTCCAAGGCGGCCCGCTGGATGGCCTTCACGGTGCCGAAATGGTGCAGCAGCGCGCGCTTGCGAGTGGGGCCGATGCCGGCGATCTCGTCGAGCGGGTTCCTGGTCATCTCGCGCTTGCGCCGGGCCCGGTGCGTGCCGATGGCGAAGCGGTGAGCCTCGTCGCGCAGGCGCTGGACAAAGTAGAGCACGGGGTCGCGCGGCGGCAGCTTGAACGGACTGCGGCCGGGCACGAAGAAGGTTTCGCGGCCGGCATCGCGGTCGCGGCCCTTGGCGATGCCGACGAGCGGCACGTCGATCACGCCGATCTCGGCGAGCGAGGCGCGGGCGGCCTCGAGCTGCCCGGCGCCGCCATCGATCAGCACGAGGTCGGGCCAGGCGGGAAACGCGTCGGGATCCTCGAAG
>JAGTAM010000593.1 GCA_023422485.1 Pseudomonadota bacterium
ACCCACAGCAGGGCGAGCCCGACGCTCACCACCTTGCTGACGAACAGGAAGGTGCGCGCGATCTCGTTCGGCAGGCCGCCCCAGCGCATCCAGCGCAGGATCCAGAAATCGAGCATCGTCGCCCCGCCGAGGCCGAAGCACAGGCCGAGAAGGTGAAGGCCGACCAGGATCGTGAGCAGCCGGACGGACGGCAGCGGCGCCGGCATCGGCAGGCTCAGGAGCGCCTCGGGCGCGGTCTGCACCGCCGCCGCGGCGACGGCCGGCCCGTGAAGCGCGAACAGGACCGCCGCGAGCGTGGCGAGCAGAGCCGCCGCCGAGCGCCGGAGGTTCGAGATGACATCGGGCTCGGGCATGAACGCCACCGGATCCGCCGGGTCCCTCCCGCCGGTTCTGCCTCGGGACGGTCGCACAGGGAACATAACAAAGATCAAAAAATTCCGGTGAATCCCGGCCCGAAGCGCGGCGGAGGCCGGCGCCCGCAGGGGATTCTTAGGCTTCGCGCCCCACCGTCGGCCCATCACTCACGATGCGGACGGCGACGGCGATGTCTCACCCAGAGCAGGGTTGCGAGCGGGACGACGCGTGTCCCCGTTCGGCCGAGGCCGGCTTCTCGCTGGTCGAGCTTCTCGTCGTGCTGGCGATCATCGGCATGATCGCCACGATGGTGACACCGCAGGTGATCGGCTATCTCGGCCGCGCCAAGGGCGAGACGGCGCGCATCCAGGTCAAGAACATCGCTCAGGCGGTCGAGCTCTACTACCTCGACAACGGCGCCTACCCGACGGCCCAGCAGGGCCTTCAGGGCCTCGTCCAGCCGACCGGGCCCGGCTGGCGCGGTCCCTACATCCGCGACAGCCGCGGCCTGACCGACCCGTGGGGGCAGCCCTATCTCTACCGCTCGCCCGGCGCCGATGGAAAACCCTACCAAGTCTACTCGCTCGGCAGCGACCGGCAGGCCGGCGGATCGGACGATGCCGCGGACGTCGCGAGCGATTGATGCGGGAGGGGGCGATCCCTGGCCGATCCGTCCGGAGATCGAAGCGCGGACACGCTCGGTCGGGCCGCACGCCCCCATAAGTGGGCCTCACAAAACTCCCGGTTGCCGACGGTTCTCGCACGGGTGATGTCGGTGCGACGGGAGTTTGGTGAGAGATACGAGGCGCCGCGACCGCTTGTGGGGAAAGCAGCGACAGGACAGCTTCCTCGTCGCGAACAGGAGGGGAGATCGCCATGCAGCGCACGACCATCGCCATCGACGACGAACTGGCGGCGGCGCTCGATGCCTACATGGAGAGCACCGGGGCGGGGAGCCGCTCGGAAGCCGTCCGCGACCTGGTGCGGCGCGGCCTGTCCGCGCGTCCCGAGGCGCCGGCCGACGCGCCATGCTTCGGCGTCGTCAGCTACACGATCGACCAGTCGGTGCGGAACCTCGCATCCCGCGTGCCGCAGGGACGCCTCGACCGCCACGATCAGGCGGTCGCCTCCCTCTCGATCCCGATCGATCACTCGACCTCGATCGACGTGACGCTGATGCGCGGTCCCGTCGGCGACGTGTCGGCCTACGCCGAGAAGCTGTTCCTCGAACGCGGCGTCATGCACGGCACGCTCAACCTGATTCCCGTCATCGAGGACACCTCCGCGCACTCGCACGACGAGGGGTTCGCTTCGAACCATACCCACACGCATCTGCGCGTGCGCAGCGGCTTCTGAGACCGGGTCCGTTCGATCGCTCCGAAGTCTCCGCGCGATGACGGGATCGGGCCAACCCGCAGCGATCGATCGGCCCGCTACGCCGCGCGGGCCACGCCGTCCGGATGCGCCGGCACCGTTCCGCCATGCTGCTTGAGCGGCCGGTTGCCGGCCATTCGGCGCAGCAGCACGTAGAAGACCGGCGTCAGGAACAGGCCGAAGGCGGTGACGCCGATCATGCCGGAGAACACCGCCACGCCCATGGCGTTGCGCATCTCCGCTCCGGCCCCGGTCGCAGTCACCAGCGGCAGCACGCCCATGATGAAGGCCAGCGACGTCATCAGGATCGGGCGCAGCCGCAGGCGGCTCGCCTCGATCGCCGCCTGGAGCGGAGTGCGGCCGGAAAATTCCAGCTCGCGGGCGAATTCCACGATCAGGATCGCGTTCTTGGCCGAGAGGCCGACGAGCACGATCAGGCCGATCTGCGTGAAGACGTTGTTGTCGCCCGCCGAGAGCCAGACCCCGAACATCGCAGCCAGCAGCCCCATCGGCACGATCATCAGGATCGCCAATGGCAGGGTCAGGCTCTCGTACTGCGCCGCCAGAACGAGGAAGACGAGCAGCAGCGCCAGCGGGAAGACCCAGATCCCGGAATTGCCGGCGATGAATTCCTGATATGTCAGGTCGGTCCACTCGAAACTGAAGCCGCGGGGCAAAGTCTCGGCGGCGATGCGCGCCGCCGCCGCCTGCGCCTGCCCCGACGAGAAGCCGGGGGCCGCCGCCGCGTTGATGTCGGCCGACAGGAAGCCGTTGTAGCGCATGGCCCGCTCCGGTCCCGCGGTCTGGCGCACGCGCAGCAGGGCCGAGAGCGGCACCATCTCGCCGGAGCCGGCGCGGACCTTGAGCTGCCCGACATCGTCGGAGCGCGCCCGGAACGGCGCGTCGGCCTGGACGCGGACCGAGTAGGTGCGGCCGAACCGGTTGAAGTCGTTGACGTAGAGCGAGCCGAGATAGATCTGCAGCGTGTCGAACACGTCGGTGACCGGGATGCGGAGCTGGCGCGCCTTGGTCCGGTCGAGGTCGGCGAAGAGCTGCGGCACGTTCATCTGGAAGCTGGAGAACAGGCCGGCGAGTTCCGGCGCCTGCGCCGCCTTGGCCATGAACGCCTTGGTGGCGTCGTTGAGCGCCTCGTAGCCGAGGCCGGCCCGGTCCTCGATCTGCAGCTTGAAGCCGCCGATGGTCCCGAGCCCGTTGACGGGCGGGGGCGGGAACATCGCGATGAACGCCTCGGGGATCGCGGCGAATTTCTTGTTCAGCGACATCGCGATGGCGCCGCCGCTGAGCGACGGACCCTTGCGCTCCTCGAAGGGCTTGAGGGTCGAGAACACGATCCCCGAATTCGAGGAGTTGGTGAAGCCGTTGATCGACAGGCCGGGGAAGGCCACCGCGCTCTCGACGCCGGGTTCCTTGAGCGCGATCTCGCTCATGCGGCGGATGACGTCCTCGGTCCGGTCGAGGGTGGCGCCGTCGGGCAGCTGCGCGAAGCCGACGAGGTACTGCTTGTCCTGGCCCGGCACGAAGCCGCCGGGGATCCTTTGGAACAACACCACGGTCAGCCCGACCAGCACGAGGTAGAGCACCATCATCGCGCCCTTTCGCGAGACGACGGCGCCGACGCCGCGCCCGTAGGCGTCCGAGGCGCGGCCGAAGATGCGGTTGAACCGGCGGAAGAACCAGCCGAGCAGTGTGTCGAGGATCCGGGTCAGGCGGTCCTTGGGCGCGTGATGGTCTTTCAGCAGGAGTGCGGACAGGGCCGGCGAGAGGGTCAGCGAGTTGATCGCCGAGATCACGGTCGAGATCGCGATGGTGAGCGCGAACTGCTTGTAGAACTGGCCCGTCAGGCCGCTGATGAAGGCGAGCGGCACGAAGACGGCCACCAGCACGAGGGCGATGGCGATGATCGGCCCCGAGACCTCGCGCATGGCCTGATAGCTGGCATCCCGCGGCGAGAGCCCGGCCTCGATGTTGCGCTCGACGTTCTCGACCACGACGATGGCGTCGTCGACGACGATGCCGATGGCGAGCACGAGGCCGAACAGGCTCAGCGCGTTGATGGAGAAGCCGAAGGCGTGCATCACCGCGAAGGTGCCGACGATGGAGACCGGCACGGCGAGAAGCGGGATGATCGAGGCTCGCCACGTCTGCAGGAACAGGATCACCACGAGCACGACGAGGGCGACCGCCTCGAGCAGCGTGTGGATCACCGCCTCGATCGAGGCGCGCACGAACTGCGTCGGATCGTAGACGATCTGGTAATCGACCCCCTCCGGCATGGTCCGCTTGATCTCGGCCATGGTCTGGCGGACCTGATCCGAGATGCGGATCGCGTTCGAGCCGGGGGATTGCGAGATCGGGATCGCCACCGCCGACTTGTTGTCGAGAAGCGAGCGCAGCGCGTAGTCGGAGGCGCCGAGTTCGATCCGCGCGAGGTCGCGCAGCCGCGTGATCTCGCCGTTCTCCCCGGTCTTGACGACGATGTCGCCGAACTGCTCCTCGTTTGCGAGGCGCCCTTCCGCATTGAGCGACAATTGCAGGTCGAGGCCCGGCACCGCGGGCGAGGCGCCGATGACGCCGGCCGCCGCCTCGACGTTCTGGGCCTGGATCTCGCGCACCACGTCGCCCGCCGAGAGGCCATGCTCGGCGACCCTTTGCGGGTCGAGCCAGATGCGCATGGCGTAGTCGCCGGAGCCGAAGAGCTGGACCTGTCCGACGCCGTCGAGGCGGGCGAGGCGGTCCTTGATGTTCAAGACCGCGTAGTTGCGCAGGTAGGTCATGTCGTAGCGCCCGTTGGGCGAGACGAGGTGCACGACCATGGTGAGATCGGGCGAGGACTTCACCGTGACGATGCCGAGCTGGCGCACGATCGCCGGCAGCCGCGGCTCGGCCTGCGAGACGCGGTTCTGGACGAGCTGCTGCGCCTTGTCGGGATCGGTGCCGAGCCGGAAGGTGACGGTCAGCACCATCACGCCGTCGGTCGTGGCCTGGGTCGACATGTAGAGCATGCCCTCGACGCCGTTGATCTGCTCCTCGATCGGCGTCGCCACGGTCTCGATGATGACCTTGGGGTTGGCGCCGGGGAAGGTCGCGCGGACGACGACCGAGGGCGGCACGACGTCGGGATATTCCGAGATCGGCATCGCGAAGAGCGAGAGCAGCCCGCCGACGAAGATGAGCACCGAGAGCACGCCCGCGAAGATCGGCCGGTCGATGAAGAATTTGGAGAGATTCATGCCGACCCTCGGGGAAGACGGGGCGTAGGAGGACCGCCCGCGCAGCCTTCGCGGCTGCCGGTCACGGCGTTGCCGCCGGGCGGTTTTGGGTGTCGGATCGGGGCGGTGCGCGTCTCAGTGCTGCGCGCGGCTTCTATCGCTGCGCGAAGTCTTTACCGCTGCGCGAGCTTGCCCGTCTGGGGCGAAGCATCCTGCGGGCGGGCGCCCATCCGGACCGGCTCGGGGCTGATGCGGGTGCCGGGGCGGATGCGCTGGAGCCCGTTGACGACGATGCGCTCGCCGCCGGACAGGCCGGAGGTCACGACGCGCAGGCCGTCGACGGCCCGGCCGAGGGTGACGGCGCGGAACTCGGCCCGGCTGTCGGCCCCCACCACGAGGACGAAGCGCTTGTCCTGATCCGTGCCGATGGCGCGCTCATCGACGAGCAGGAGGGATTCGGGCACGGCTTGGCCCAGCCGCATCCGCGCGAACTGGCCGGGAATCAGGTGGCCGTCGCCGTTGGCGAAGGTGGCGCGGACCCGGACCGTGCCGCTGCGGGCATCGACCTTGTTGTCGATGAACTGCAGGCTGCCCCTGGCGCGCGCGCGGTCGGCCGTGATCATCTCGACCGGGATC
>JAGTAM010000189.1 GCA_023422485.1 Pseudomonadota bacterium
GCCATGGGTCTCGTCGCGCGCGGCACCCCCGCTCTACCGGCCGGATTCGGCGCGAACAAGCACGAGGCTCGGCCCTCGCCCTGTCGCGCCTCCCTTCGGCGGATCGGCAACCACTTCGCTGGAAAGCGCTCTACCCGGCGGCCTCGGCAAGGCGCTTGCGCTGGACCTTGCCGTTGGCGGTCCGCGGCAGTGCGTCGAGGAAGCGGATGGCGCGGGGCGCCTTGTAGGCGGCCAAGCGCTCGCCGCACCACGCCGTCAGGGCCTCCGCGTCGGGTTCGGCGCCGGGGCGGAGCACCACGAAGGCGGCGATCACCCGCAGATCGGGGCGGACGGCCAACTCCGACACGCCGACTTCGGCGATGTCGGGATGGCCGGCGAGCACGCCCTCCACCTCGACGGGCGAGACGCGGTAGCCCATGGCGTTCATCAGGTCGTCGTTGCGACCGTGGAACCAGAGGTAGCCGTCCGCGTCGAAGCTCGCGAGGTCGCCGCCGGCGAACCACTCACTGCGCAGGACCGCCGCCTCTTCCTCCGGCCGCTGCCAGTAGCCGAGCATCAAACCCGGATCGGAGCGATGGATCGCCAGAAGACCGGTCTCGCCCGTACGCAGCGGCTCGGGCGGGCCCTCGGGCGGCAGGATCGCGACGCGGCGGCCCGGCTGCGGCCGGCCGGGCGAGCCGGGACGCACGGGGATAGTCGGGCCGCTCGACACGTAGGTCGAGATCTCGCTCATGCCGAGAGCCTCGTAGAGCGGCTTGCCCGTCACCTGCGTCCAGGCCTCGAGGAGATCGGAGGAGAGCGCCTCGCCCGCGGTGACGCCGTGGCGCAGGCGCGAGAGGTCGTGCTCGGCGAGGTCGGCGTATTTGAGGATCTGGCGATAGACGCTCGGCACCGCCGCGAAGATCGTCGCGCCCTGCTCAGCGATCAGGCGGGGCCAGATCCCGCGGTCGCGCGGGCCGTTGTAGAGCACGGTCGTCGCGCCGCAGGCCCAGGGGTCGGTGATTCCGACGCCCAGCGTGTAGGTCCAGTTCATGGTGCCGGCATGCAGCATCACGTCGGATTCGCTGAGGCCGAGCCAGTGGGCATGCATCGGCCGGCGTCCCCAGATAGCACGGTGGGCGTGGAGCACGCCCTTCGGGCGGCTCGTGGTGCCGGAGGTGTAGACCAGGGTCGCCGGATCGTCGGCGGCGGTGTCGGCATAGTCGGAGAGCGGCTCGCCCGCTTTCATGGCCGCGATTTTTTCCGAGTCGAGCCGGATGCAGCCGGCGGGACGGCCGGCGTCGACTCCGGAAAAACCCTCGCCGGTCACCACAGCGGCGACGGCGGCATTCTCCATCAGGAAGGCAGCCTCGTCGGGCGTCAATTGCGGCGAGGAGGGAAGGGCGACGAGGCCCGCGGCGAGCGCGCCGAAATAGACCAGCACGTAGTCGGCCTCGTTGCCCATGCGGATCATCACCCGGTCGCCGGCCCTCAGCCCGAGGCCGAGCAGGCCCGCCGCGATGCCGCGCACGGCGCGGTCGGCTTGCGCATAGGTGAGGCGGCTGACGGTGCCACCTTCGCCGACCATGACGAGGGCGGTCTTGTCGCCGCGCAGCCGGGCATTCTCCGCGAGGCAGTAGCGGGCCGCGTTGAAACGGGACGGGGACTGGCGGTCGTCGCTGGTCGGCACGGCGGGCGTTTTCCGTTGATCTTAGTCTTTGCCCTGGTGTCCGATCCCCGCCTCCGGCGGTCAAGCGGTGCCCGGTCGGACTATCCGCGCGGCGGGCGGATCGTGCCGGATAGGCCGGTACTCGCCCCGTCCCTGAGTTCGAGCCAGAGGAAGCGGCCCGGATCGACGGGCCCCGGCAGAGCCAGGCGGCCGGAAGGAACCGGCTTGAAGCCGAAGCGGGCATAGTAGGGCGCGTCGCCCACCAGCACGACGAGGCCGTGTCCGGCGGCGCGGGCGGCGTCGAGGCTCGCCTGCATCAGGCGCGTGCCGATGCCGCGATCGGAAAAGCTCGGATCGACGGTGAGCGGACCGAGCACGAGGAGCGATCCGCCCTCGGCCTCGGCCGGGCCGATCCGCACCGAGCCGACGAGATAGGTGCCCACCAGGGCGGTCAGGCAGAGATCGGGCAGCGGTGCGGCGCCCTCACGCAGGCGGTAAGCGGTGCGGGCGAAGCGGCCAGGGCCGAAGGCGCGGGCGTGCAGGCGCTCGATGGCCGGGGCGTCGTCCGGATGTTCGGGTCGGATGACTAGGGGGAGGGCGGTCACGGCTGGCGTCCGGCGTCGGGTTCGGGCCGATAGCAGCCGGTTACGCAGCCGGCAAACCGAGGGTACGCGTCAGGCCCCGCGCGACGAGAAGTCGATGCGTGGATCAATCCAGGTGTAGGTGAGGTCGGACAGGAGGTTCACCGCCAGACCGAGCAGGGAGAAGATGTAGAGCGTGGCGAACACCACCGGATAATCGCGGCCGACGATCGAGGAGAAGGACAGGAGCCCGAGCCCGTCGAGCGAGAAGATCGTCTCGATCAGGAGCGAGCCGGTGAAGAAGGCGGTGATGAAGGCGCCGGGAAAGCCCGCGATCACGATCAGCATCGCGTTGCGGAAGACGTGGCCGTAGAGGACGCGACGCTCGCTCACGCCCTTCATCCGAGCGGTGACGACGTATTGCTTGCGGATCTCGTCGAGAAACGAATTTTTGGTGAGCAGCGTCGAGGTGGCGAAGGCGCCGAGCACGAGAGCGGAGAGCGGCAGCACGAGGTGCCAGGCATAGTCCAGTGCCTTGCCCCACAGGCTCAGCGACTCGAAGTTCTCGGAGGTGAGACCGCGCAAGGGGAAGATCTGAAGGAAGGAGCCGCCCGCGAATAGGATCACGAGCAGGATGCCGAATAGGAAGCTCGGAATCGCGTAGCCGACGATGACGACGGCCGAGGTCCAGACATCGAAGCGCGAACCGTCGGCGACGGCCTTGCGGATGCCGAGTGGGATCGAAATCGCGTAGGAGATCAGCGTCATCCACAGGCCGAGCGAGATCGAGACCGGCAGCTTCTCCTTGATCAGGTCCAGCACCGAGACATCGCGGAAATAGCTGCGGCCGAAATCGAAGCGCAGGTAGTCCCACAGCATCTTGCCGAAGCGCTCGTAGGCCGGCTTGTCGAAGCCGAACTGCGCCTCGAGCTTCTTGATGAAGGCCGGATCGAGCCCCTGCGCGCCGCGATACTTCGACGTATCGCCACCGCTGCCCCCGCCGCGGGTCGCCCCGCCACCGAGGTCGCCCTGGCCGCCGGTGATGCGCGAGAGCGAGCCTTCCTGCTGGCCCTGGAGCTGGGCCAGCACCCGCTCCACCGGGCCACCAGGGGCGAACTGGATGATGGCGAAGGTGATGAGCATGATCCCGAAGATCGTCGGGATCATCAGCGCAATGCGGCGCAGGATGTAGCCGAGCATGGACAGTCCTCAGCCCCGGCCGATCCGGCGCGCCTTCTGTTCGTCGTACCACCACAGAGCCGGCACGCCGAGCCCGTAGGTCGGCAGCTTCGCCGGGCGGCCGAACATGTCCCACAGAGCGAGGCGATACTCGGGCGAGTACCACATCGGGATCCAGTAGCGGCCGGCCCGCAGCACCCGGTCGAGGGCGCGGCAGGCCACCGTGAGACTCGCACGGGAATCCGCGTTGGCGATCCGATCGAGCAGGGCGTCGATCACCGGGTCGTTGATGCCGGCGAGGTTGTTGGAGCCGGGGATCGTCGCCGCACGCGAGCCATAGGCCTCGCGCAACTCGGGGCCCGGCGTCGCGTCGCCCGAGGCCGCGCGGGCTGTGACGTCGAAGTCAAAGTCGCGCACTCGCGCCTGATACTGCGCAGCATCCACCGCCCGCTGGCGCGCCTTGATACCGATCAGCCCGAGATTGCGGATGAAGGGCTGCACGATCGGTTCCCAGACCGAATCCGAATCGAGGAACTCGAACTCGATCGGCTTGCCGCTCGGTAGGCGCAGGCTGCCGCCCTCGCGGGTGCAGCCCGCCTCCTTGAGCAGAGCCACCGCACGGGCGAGCAGCGCCCGGTCCTGGCCCGATCCGTCCGGGACCGGCGGCATCCAGGCCTCGCCGAAGACCTCGGCCGGCACCTGACCGCTGAAGGGTTCGAGCAGGGCCAACTCCTCCGGGGAGGGCTTGCCCGTGGCCATCAGGTCGGTCTTCTGGAACAACGAGACGGTGCGCTCGTAGGCGCCGAACATCGCCGTTCGGTTGGTCCAGGGGAAGTCGAAGCAGAGGCCGATCGCCTCGCGCACCCGGGGATCCTTGAACACCTCGCGGCGCGTGTTGAAGAACCAACCCTGGATGGCGGCGGGCGAGGTGTCGGGCAGGGTCTCGCACTTGACGCGGCCTTCGCGCACGGCCGGGAAATCGTAGCCTGTCGCCCAGATCCGCGAGGTGAATTCCTGGCGGTAGGTGTAGGCCCCGCCCTTGAACGCCTCGAAGGCGACCTGCCGATCGCGAAAATACTCGTAGCGGATCTGGTCGAAATTGTTCTGTCCGACCATGACGGGCAGGTCCGCCGCCCAATAGTCGCTCACACGCTCCAACTCGATGAAGCGGCCGATATCGATCCGTCCGACCTGATACGGTCCGGAGCCGAGCAGCGGCTGCAGCGTCTGGGCCTCGAAGTCGCGGCCCTCGAAGAATCTGGCCGAAAAAATCGGAAGACCGGCGACGATCAGCGGCAGGTCGCGGCTGCGACCGGGGGCGAAGCGAACGACCAGGGTCTCGTTGCCTTCCGCCGTCGCTTCGGCGACGTCGCGGATCACCTGCGCGATCGTCGGATGTCCCTTCTCCTTGAGGAGGGTCAGGGAGAAAGCGGCATCTCGCGCGGTCAGGGGCGAGCCGTCGTGGAAGCGCGCCTGGGGACGCAGGGCGAAGCGGTAGGTCAGGCCGTCGGCGCTGGTCTCGACCGAGCGGGCGACGAGCCCGTAGAGCGCGTCCGGCTCGTCGAGGGCGCGCACCATCAGGCTGTCGAAGGTGAGGTTGATGCCCGCCGCGCCGTTGCCGCGGAAGACGTAGGGATTGAGCGTGTCGAAGGTGTCGAACGCTTGGTTGCCGAAGGTCTGGACGATCTGGGTCGCGAAGCGGCCGCCGCGGGGCGCCATCGGGTTCACGTAGTCGAAATTCGGGAAGTCGGGCGCGTATTTCAGCTCGCCGAAGCTCGACAAGCCATGAGCCTCGCCATGAGCCTTGCCATGAGCCTTGCCGTGCGCGCCGCCGCTGCCCTCGGCACGGGTCGAGCGGGGCAGGGCGCTCGCCAGCGCCAGCGCCCCGGTTCCGAGGAAGAGGTTGCGGCGGGTCGCGCCCGCCCTCACCGCGGTGCCCCCGTCTTGGCGGCGAGCGCCTCGTCGAACCACCATGTCGTCGGGAAGCCGGAGGAGCCGTATTTCGGCAGCACCGCCGGGCGCCCGAAGCGGTTCCAGCGAAGGGTGCGCGTCACGGCGGACGACCATTGCGGCACCACGAAGTTGTGGGCCAGCAGCGCCCGGTCGAGGGCGTGCGTTGTCGCCACCAGCGTCTCGCGATCCTGGGCGAAGATCAGCTTCTCGATCAGCGCATCGATGCCCGCATCCTTGATCCCGGCGATGTTGCGCGAGCCCGGCTTGTCGGCGGCGGCCGAGCCCCAGTACTCGCGCTGCTCGTTGCCGGGCGAAAGCGATTCCGGCCAGCTCGAAGTCGTGACGTCGAAATCGAAGCTGCGCAGGCGGTTCTGGTACTGCGCCTGATCGATCACCCGGATCGAGCTCTCGATGCCGATCAGCTTGAGCTGTGCGGCATAGGGAAGGATCACCCTCTCGAACACGTTCTGGAATTCGAGGAATTCGATGGTCAGCGGCTCGCCGGTGGCTTTCGCTACCATCTTGCCGCCCTTCAACTCGTAGCCGGCCTCGCGCAGGAGGCCGACCGCCTTGCGCAGGTTGGCGCGCACGGCCTCCGGCGTGTCGTTGACGGGGTTGGCGTAGGTCTCGGTGAAGACGCTGCCCGGCAGCTTGTCCTTCACACTCTCCAGGATGACCTTCTCCAAGCCATCGGGCAGGCCGGACGAGGCCAGCTCCGAGCCGTAGAAATAGGAGTCGATCCGGCTGTAGAGGCCGTAGAAGAGCTGCCGGTTCATCTCCTCGAAATTCAGGGCGAGGTTGAAGGCGCGGCGCACCCGCTCGTCCTTGAACTTGTCCCGGCGCAGGTTGAACACGAAGGCCTGCATGATGCCGGTGCCACGGCCGGGGAACTCCTCCTTGATGAGGCGGCCTTCCCTCACGGCGGGGAAGTCGTCGTAGGCGGTGGCCCAGTTGCGGGCGATGTTCTCGGTGCGGAAGTCGTAGAGGTCGCCCTTGAGCGCCTCCAGCAGCACGGAGCCATCGCGAAAATACTCGAAGCGGACCGTGCCGAAATTGTTGCGGCCGCGGTTCACCGGCAGGTCCTTGCCCCAGTAATCGGCCACGCGTTCGTAGACGGCCGAGCGGCCGGCATCGATCTTGGCGAGCCGGTAGGGACCGGAGCCGAGCGGGATCTCCAGGGTGGTCTCGTTGGCGCTGCGCGGCTTGCCGTTCTTGTCGGTGCCGGTCCACCAATGCTTGGGCAGCACCTGCATCTGGCCCAGCACCTGCGGCAGCTCGCGATTGCCGGCCTCGCTGAAGCGGAAGACGACCTCGCGCTCAGCCCCCGGCTCGGCCTTGGCCACGGTGTGGTAGTAGGCGGCGTAGAACGGGCTGTTGGCCTTGAGCGTATCGAAGGACCAGATCACGTCCTCCACGGTCACCGGCTTGCCGTCGTGCCAGCGCGCATTCGGCCGCAATCGGTAGGTGACCGACTTGCCGTCCTCGGCGATCCGCACGCCCTCGGCCAGCAGGCCGTAGGAGGAGAATGGCTCGTCGCCGGAATCCTCCATCAGCGTGTCGTAGATTTGGGTGATCCCGCCTTCGAGATCGCCCTTCAGGCCGTTGACGATCATGTTGAGGTTGTCGAAGCCGCCCTGGGCTCCGAGCCGCACCATGCCGCCGACCGGCGCCTTCGGGTCGGCATAGTCGAAATGCTGGAAATCCGGGCCGTATTTCGGCTCGCCGAGGAGGGTCAGCGCGTGGCGCCAACTGCCGGGTGCCTCCTGCGCCGATACCTTCGAGGCGGATTCGGCAGGCTCCTGGGCCGAGGCGGGGCCACGCAGCCCCAGGAGAACGAGCGCTCCGGCGAGGAAGCTGCGGCGAGCGATCACGGCATTTTCTGTCACGTTGGCGCGGTCTCCCGATCCCGTGAGAGGGCTGTCGGGCGCCGTTCTAGGACGAGGCCGGGGCCGGCGCCAACCCGCCATGAGCGCGCAGAGGTGTTCGCCGAGGGACGGGAATTGAAAACGGCGGGGCTTTCGCGGCCCGGCCTTCGGAAGAGGGGGGGTCCCTGTCGCCTTACGGCTTGGGCGCCTCGGGATCGGCCTTGGCCGGCGGCTCGGTCGCCGGTGTGCTCTCGGAGCCGGGCGCGGCCTTGGTCGGAATATCGCCCGAGGGCTTGGCCTCCGGGGCCTGGGTCGGGGCGACCTCGTTCTGCTGCGGCTGGATCCCCGGCGCCGGAACCGGACGGGCGGTGTCCTTGCCGTCGCCGGATTGGGTGTCGCCCTTCGGCGCGTTGGTCTGCGGCGCCTTCTCTTTGTTGCCCGTGGCGCTCTCGACCGGCTTCTCCCCGGCCTTCTTGTCCTCGGCCTTGCCCTCCGCAGGCTTGGCGGCGTCCGCCTTCTTCTCACCCTCCGGCGCGGCCTCGGCCTTCTTCTCGGCGGCCGGCAGCGGCTTGGGGCTTTCGGAGAGCGTGCGAAGATAGGCGATGACGTTGGCGCGCTCGGTCGGCGAGCTGATGCCGGCGAAGGCCATCTTGGTGCCCTTCGCATAGCCCTTCGGGCTCTCGAGGAAGTGGTCGAGATCCTCGTAGGTCCAGGTGCCGCCCTTCTCCTTCAGGCTGGCGGAATAGTCGAAGCCGGCGGCATGCGCCTTCTGACGCTCGACGATGTCCCAGAGATCGGGGCCGACCTTGTTGGGGCCGCCCTTCTCGAAGCTGTGGCAGGCCTGGCAGGCCTTGATGCCGCCCTTGCCCTTGTCGGC
>JAGTAM010000209.1 GCA_023422485.1 Pseudomonadota bacterium
GCCCAATGGGGCGGCCCTTCCATTGTCGAACCGGTCAGTCCGACGAAACCTGTCGTGATCCTGCGAATGCGTCAGGCGCACACGCCGGAGGTAACGGTCCAGGCCTTGGTCGTCGGCGACGGCTGATGACAATGAGACACTGGATCACCTCCTTTCGTTCGTTGCGGGTGAGCCCAAGGTAGGTGCGATTTCTGCGGCGCGAAAGGCCCCCGCCGGCCGATCCGGTGCGTTGTCTCGCCGCAATGCACAACGCGGCGACAGGGGGGGCGCTGGCCGACGAGCGGCCGGCAGCCTAAAGAGGGCGCCCGTCCGTTTCGCTCAGCCCGTACAAACGATGTCCTCCGCAGCCGCCCCGCGCGCCTTCGCCGACGATGCCCTCGACCCGCGCGCCATGCGCGAGCCGCTGCCGAACGCGTGGTACTGCGCCGGCCAGGCCGCGGCGATCGCGGGGGGCAAGATGCGGGCGGTCGCGCTCAACGGCGAGCAGGTCGTGCTCGGCCGAGGCAAGGACGGGGCCTTGTTCGCGCTGCGCGACCGCTGCCCCCATCGCGGCATGGCGCTCTCCAAAGGCAAGTTCGACGGCGACACGCTGATGTGCCCGTTCCACGGCTGGCGCTTCGGCACCGACGGACGCTGCCGCGACGTGCCGACGTTGTCCGAGCACGACGCCTCGGACTTCTCGCGCATCGCGGTCCAGCGCTTCCCCATCGTCGAGAGCGCGGGCTTCCTGTGGGTCAACCCGCATCTCGGACCCGCCGACCCGGAGGCCGTGCCGGCCGTACCCACACTCGATTTCGAGCCGGCCGGCTGCCTCGTGCTCGAACTCGAGGTCGAGGCCTCGTTCGATCTCACGACGCTGAGTCTCGTCGATCCCGGCCACGTCGCCTTCGTTCACGACACGTGGTGGTTCCGCCCCTCCAAGGAATTGCGGGAGAAGGTGAAGACCTTCCAGCCGGTGCCGCACGGCTTCGTCATGACGAGCCATGCGACGACCACGAGTTCCCCGATCTATCGCCTGCTCGGCGGCGCGCCGGAGGTCGAGATCGAATTCCGCCTGCCCGGCGTGCGGCTGGAGCGGATCAAGGCGGGCACCAAGCGGGTGGCGAACTACACCTTCGCCACGCCGATGGGCCCTGACCGCACCATGCTGACCAACGCGCTCTACTGGAGCCTGCCGGCGCTGAACCTTCTGAAGCCGATCGCCCGGCCGCTGATGCGCCAGTTCCTGACCCAGGATCAGCAGGTGCTCCAGCACGCGCAGGCCGGCCTCGACCGGAAGCCCACCATGGTGCTGCTGGGCCAGGGCGATCTGCCCTCGCAATGGTATTTCCGCCTCAAGCGCGAGGCCCTGGAGGCCGCACGCGACGGCAGACCCTTCACCAATCCGCTCACGCGCCAGGAATTGCGCTGGCGCTCGTGAGGTTGTGAAGCCGCCTTCCGAAACTTTTGCGCTCCCCGCGTCGTAGCGATGCGTATCGCTTGAGTTGTGCGAAGGAGCATTGGGTGCCGAGGCCGCACTACGTCATCCGCCGGAGCCGGTCCGGCCGGTTCAACTTCACGCTTCTGTCCGAACACGGCCGCATCAACGGTACCGTGGTCGTTGCCGGGCAAGACCTGCCCCGCGACGAGATCGAGCGGCAGGCTCGGGAGAAGATCCGTAACCTCGCCGACGCCCTCGTTTCGGTCGTGGGGCCGGGTGCGAGCCTGTCCTGAGGCCCTGCGCCGCGCTTGAACCGTGGGTCGGGCAGGCCATCTTGGCCGTATGAAGAAGCGTGGCCTGCTCACGGTCGCCAGCGCGGCCACGGTGATGACCCTCGGCGGTGTCGGCTACGCCGCGCATCGCCGGGGCAAGAATCCCTATTACCGTGGGCCCGAGAGCGACCATTTCGATGGTCTGCGCTTCCACACCGCAAATCAGCCGCCGGACAAATCGCTCGCCGACCTCGCCCGCTGGCGCCGGACTGGCAAGCCCGAGGCGTGGCCGGCGAACTTCCCGAGTCCGTTTCCGGCGGACAAGCCACCCGAACGGGTCGAAGGCTTCCGCGTCGTGCTGATCGGCCATGCGAGCTACCTGTTCCAGGTCGCTGGCCGCAACATCCTGGTCGATCCGGTCTTCGCCCGGCGCGCGAGCCCCTTCCGCTTCGCCGGGCCGAAGCGGGTCAATCCGCCGGGCATCGCCTATGCCGACCTGCCGCCGATCGATGCGGTCCTGATCACCCACAACCATTACGACCATCTCGACGGCCCGACGCTCGCCCGGCTCTGGCAGGACCATCAGCCCTTGATCGTGGCGCCGCTGGGCAACGACGTGATCCTGCGCGGCTACGACGAGACCATGCATGTCGAGACCCGCGACTGGGGCGAGTCGGTCGATCTCGGCGCCGGCATCACCGCGCATCTGACGCCCGCCAACCACTGGTCGGCCCGCGGCCTCAACGATCGGCGCATGGCCCTATGGTGCGCCTTCCTGCTGACCACGCCGCGCGGGGTTCACTACCATGTCGGCGACACGGGCCTCGGTGACGGCGCGATCTTCCGCGAGATCCGCGCCCGGTTCGGCCCGCCCCGGCTCGCCACCCTGCCGATCGGCGCCTACGAGCCGCGCTGGTTCATGCAACCGCAACACATGAACCCGGCCGACGCGGTGGAGGCCCTGACCCTGCTCGGCGCCGAGCAGGCGCTCGGCCACCATTGGGGCACCTTCAAGGTCACCGACGAGGGCATCGAGCGGCCCGTCGAGGCGCTGGCCGAGGCTTTGGCGGCGGCTGCCTTGCCGCCGGAGCGATTCCTGGCGCTGCGTCCGGGTCAGGTCTGGGAGGGGTAGGGCGACCGATCGGTCGATCAGGGTCGGCCATTCAGCCCGCCGCATCCTGTTTCCGCCGCCTGTTGGCCGACCTGCGCCCCGCGACCGTGATTCCGGCGGACGCCGCCACGATGCAGGCGATGGCAATCCCCTGCACCGGCGTCAGCCGCTCGCCGAGCAGGGCGAAGGCGGCCACCGAGGCGACGGCCGGCTCCAGGCTCATCAGCACGCCGAAGGCCGGGCGGGGCAGGCGGGTGAGGGCGAACATCTCGAGCGAGTAGGGCAGGGCGCTCGACAGCACGGCGATGACGAAGCCGGTCGCCAGGATCGACGGCGTGAACAGCTCCGTGCCGGCTTGCTCGAGGCCAACCGGCGCGACCACGAGGGCGGCGACCAGCATGCCGAGGGAGACCGCCCGCCCGCCGCCGGCCCGGCCGGCGCGCTGGCCGAACACGATGTAGCCGGCCCAGCACAAACCCGCGCCGAGCGCCAGCGCAGCGCCCGTCGGGTCGAGGGTCGCGGTGTCGCCGAGCGGTAGCAGCAGGCCGAGTCCAAGGACGGCGAGGCCGATCCAGGCGAAGTCGAGAGCCTGGCGCGAGCCCGCCAGCGCTACGGCGAGCGGACCCGTGAACTCGATGGCCACCGCGATCCCGAGCGGGATCGTGCGTAGCGAGAGGTAGAACAGCAGGTTCATCAGCCCGAGCGCCGAGCCGTAGAGCACGATCGCGCCCGCCTCGCTTCGCTCCGGGCCGCGTCGCCACGGTCGCCAAACCGCGAGCAGGATCAGCGCCGAGAAGCCGACGCGCAGCGCCGTGACGCCCGCCGCGCCGATGACGGGAAACAGGCCCTTGGCCAGTGCCGCGCCGCTCTGGATCGAGACCATCCCCGTGAGCAGGGCGAGGATGGGCAGGGCGATGTCGGAAGCCTCGGGCCGTTCCCGCACGGTCAGAGGATGAAGCGGCTGAGATCCGTGTTGGCGGCGAGATCCGCCACGCGCTCACGCACGTAAGCCGCGTCGATCGGCACCGTCTCGCCGGAGCGGTCGGTCGCGGTGAAGGAGATCTCGTCGATCACCCGCTCCAGCACGGTCTGAAGGCGGCGGGCGCCGATATTCTCCACCGAGCCGTTCACCTCCACCGCGACGCGGGCAAGGGCGTCGATGGCATCCTCGCTGAAATCGAGGGTGACGCCCTCCGTCTCCATCAGCGCAACGGTCTGCTTGATCAGGCTCGCTTCGGTACTGGTCAGGATCTGCTTGAAGTCGTCGACCGTGAGCGGCTGCAGCTCGACGCGGATCGGCAGGCGGCCCTGCAATTCGGGCAGCAGATCGGACGGCTTCGAGACGTGGAAGGCGCCGGATGCGATGAACAGGATGTGGTCGGTCTTCACCGGCCCGTGCTTGGTCGCTACCGTAGTGCCCTCGATCAGCGGCAGCAGGTCGCGCTGCACACCCTCGCGGGAGACATCGGCGCCGGAGCGGCCCTCTCGGGCGCAGATCTTGTCGATCTCGTCGAGGAAGACGATGCCGTTATCCTCGACCTCGCGGATCGCGTCGCGGGTCAGCGCGTCGTCGTCCACGAGCTTGTCGCTCTCCTCGGCGATCAGCGGCGCGTAGGCGTCCCGCACCAGGACCCGGCGGGGCTTGCCGCGCTGGCCGCCGAGCGCCTTGCCGAGCATGTCGGAGATGTTGATTGCGCCCATGGACGCGCCCGGCATGCCGGGAATCTCGAACATCGGCATGCCCTGCGAGCCGCTGGGTGCGAGTTCGATCTCCACTTCCTTGTCGTCGAGTTCGCTGTTGCGGAGCTTCCTGCGGAAGCTCTCGCGGGTCGCCTGACTCGCGGTCGGGCCCACCAGCGCGTCGAGGATGCGGGACTCGGCGGCGGCTTCCGCCTTCGCCTTGACCGCCTTGCGCTTCTCTTCCCGCGTCAGGCCGATGCCGACCTCAACGAGATCGCGCACGATCTGCTCGACGTCGCGGCCGACATAGCCGACCTCGGTGAACTTGGTCGCCTCGATCTTGAGGAAGGGTGCGCCGGCCAGCCGCGCGAGGCGGCGAGCGATCTCGGTCTTGC
>JAGTAM010000212.1 GCA_023422485.1 Pseudomonadota bacterium
GGGAACCCGCACCCGATACCCGATCGGCCCGGCGCACCCAAGAAACCTTAACGGAATGGTTACCAAGCCGGGTCCCGTGATCCGGCATATGGCCCAAGTTCTGACGCCTGCAGCGGGAAACCGGTACGCCTCGGGAAGCCCTGCCCTGTGGATAGCCCGCGTCGCCCACAGGCAGGTCGCCGCGTCCCACCGGTTTTCCGCGGAGCCGGGCGGATCGGAGAGCCGTTGCAACCCCGAACGTCGATCAGAAAGCGGACGAAGAGAACGGACGTGGACCTTGAGAAAAATCCCGCTCCTCTACTCGACCGCGCCCATCTCGAGGCGCAGACCTTCGGCGACGCGGACCTCACGCGCGAGGTGCTGAGCCTGTTCGAGGATCAGTGCCGCCGGCTGCTGCCGGCGCTCGCGGAGGAGGGGCGCCCGGCGGGAGACCGGGCCGATCTCGCCCACACCCTCAAGGGCGCGGCGCTCGGCGTCGGAGCGATGCGGGTGGCGCAGGCGAGCGCGGCGGTCGAGGCAGACTTCCGCACCGTCGGCGAGGCCGATCTCCGGACCCTGCGGAGCGCCGCCGAGCAGACGCTGGAAGCGCTCGGCCGCGTCGGCCCGGAGGCGTGAGCGGACAGGAGCGGGCTTGGAGAACCGTTCTCCGCACGAGGCGGAGCGGGCCTGCTTCGGCGGGCCACGCCGGTTCGGGGGCTTGAGCCGGCAGTCAGGGGCTTGCGCCCGGCCACCGTCGCCGCGACGGAAAAGCGCCCGCTTCCCGCTTGCATTCTGGCGCCGCCGCCCGCAAGCAGGCGCCACGCCGCCCCCCGAAGGATCGCAGGCGGACGCCGACACGTCCCGGAGCAAGGTATGCCCAAGATCACCTACGTCGATCACGCCGGCACGGCCCGCACGATCGATGGTGAGGTCGGCTCGACCGTCATGGAGACGGCGATCCGCAACAACGTTCCGGGCATCGATGCCGAGTGCGGCGGGGCCTGCGCCTGCGCCACCTGCCACGTCTACGTGGACGAGGCCTGGGCCGACAAGGTCGGGCCGGCCGAGCCGATGGAGCAGGACATGCTCGACTTCGCCTCCGACGTGCGCGCCACCTCGCGCCTGTGCTGCCAGATCCGCGTGACGGCCGAACTCGACGGCCTCGTCGTGACCACACCGGCCCGCCAGGGCTGACCCCCTGCCTCGGGGGTGCGCCGCCGGTGGCTGCCGTTCTCGCAATCCTGCTGTTCCTGCCCGTCCCGCTCTTGCAAGGGCTGGGCTACACGGGAACCTGCACGCAGAACGACATCGATCCCTTCCTGACCGGCGCGGTGCTGAGCCTCCCCTTCGGGACCGCATCCCTCGGGCTGGCATGGCATTCGCGCCGCCGCGCGCGAAGCCGTCCCGAGGCAGGGCTACGGTGGCTTCGTCCGACAAGCCTCGTCCTGGCCTGCCTCGGCGCGCTCGTCCTGCTGATGAACGCGGATCTCGCGCGCGACACCCTGCTGTTCGGACGGTCGCCTTGCGGCGCCGAGCACACCCTGGCAGCGTTCGAACCGGAACATGTCGTGATCGGTGCCGTCTACGGCGCCTTGCCGCTCGCAGTCCTCATCACGGCCCTGGCGGCCTTCCGGGCGGCTCGATCCGCCGCCGCTCCGCGAGCCTGACCCGGACGGACGCTTTTACGGCCGACGCCGACGGCGTCGCCTATCGCAACAGGGCCCGCATCGCCCCGTCCAACCCTTCGAGCGTCAGCGGGAACATCCGGTCGGACAAGATCCGGCGGACCATGCCGATCGACTGCGTGTAGGCCCAGTGCTCGGCCGGAACGGGGTTGAGCCAGACCGCCTTCGGAAAGTGATCGATGACGCGGCCGAGCCAGACCTCGCCCGCCTCCTCGTTCCAGTGCTCCACCGAGCCGCCGGGATGGGCGATCTCGTAGGGGCTCATGGAGGCGTCGCCCACGAACACCACCCGGTAGTCGGACGGATAGGTCCGGATCACGTCGAGGAGTGGGATGCGCTCGTCGTGGCGGCGATGGTTCTGCGTCCACACCGCCTCGTAGGGGCAGTTGTGGAAGTAGTAGTGCGCGAAGTGCTTGAACTCGGAGCGCGCCGCCGAGAACAGCTCTTCGGCGAGCTCCACGTGCCAGTCCATCGAGCCGCCGACGTCGAGGAAGAGCAGCACCTTCACGGCGTTGCGCCGCTCGGGACGCAGCCTCACGTCGATGAAGCCCTTGCGGGCGCTCTCGCGGATGGTGCCGTCGAGGTCGAGCTCCTCGGCCGCTCCCGTGCGGGCGAACCGGCGGAGCCGCCGCAGGGCCACCCGCATGGAGCGTGTGCCGAGTTCGCGGGAATCGTCGAGATCCTTGAACGCGCGCTTGTCCCACACCTTCACCGCGCGGAAGTTGCGGTTGCCGTCCTGGCCGATGCGGATGCCCTCCGGATTGTAGCCGTAGGCGCCGAAGGGCGAGGTGCCCCCGGTCCCGATCCATTTCGAACCGCCCTGATGACGCCCCTTCTGCTCGGCGAGACGCTGTTTCAGGGTCTCGAACAGCTTGTCCCAGCCGAGCGCCTTCAACTCGGCCTTCTCGTCATCGGTCAGGTATTTCTCGGCGAGCTTGCGCAGCCACTCTTCCGGGACGGGGGCGGGCTCGACCGCCTCGCCTAACGTCTCCAATCCCTTGAAGACCGAGGCGAAGACCCGGTCGAACCGATCGAGGTTGGACTCGTCCTTCACCAGCACCGTGCGGGCGAGGAAGTAGAATTCCTCCACCCGCTTGTCGGCGAGGTCGCGCTCCATCGCCTGGAGCAGGGTGAGGTACTCGCGCAGGGAAACCGGAACGCGGGCCTCGCGCAGACCCGTGAAGAATTGCAGCAGCATGGGACCTACACGCCCGAGCCCGGCCGGCGGGTCAAGCCGGACGCCCTCCCGACGGCCGCACCACGGCACCGCTCCGTCGTCCGGAAGCCGGCCAGCAAGACATGGGCGAAATCGTCGGCGCCTGTGGACGACGCCGCTTTCCGGTGGATATCGCCCGGCACCGCCTTTGTGCGTGAGGAACAACCGTCATCTCAGCGGACCTAAAGTGCGTCGCACAATGCAGGATGAGTCCGTGACTTGACGATTGGATGGACGCCATGCCCGTGGTCTTGCGATCTCTGAGCGATTTCAAGAAATTTCTCCGCAAGCCCGGGGCGACCCTGCAGATCGTCCAGAACACCTTCGTCGATCGGCAGGACGAGGCCTCCCGCGCCGCCTATCGCCGCAAGGGGCTCTTCGAGCCGCGGACGCTCCGGGCGATGTCGAAGAAGGCCGCTATCTTCGACGTGAAAGGCCACGACACCACGGTCTGGCTCTACTGGGATCGGGGCACCCGCAACTGGCGCTTTTCCGGCGACACCGTCACGGTCCCGCTCAACGCCACCCTCGGACCGCCCGACGCCGTGGTCTATCGCTGCACGCTGCCGACGCAGCCGGAGCGTGGAAGGCAACGCCGCGCGGCCTCCCGGCACGAAGATGATGAGATGACGCGGCCGGGCATGTAAACACGGCGACCGGCCGCTCAAACCCAGCCGCACCGACGGAGAGAGATGATCCTGAACATGCCGCAATCCTTGAAAGCGATGCGCTTCACGGAGCGAGATCAGCGCCGATCCCGGATTTGCCTCTCACGATTTGTTGAACGTCCGAATCACACCACGCTGATCATGACAATGATCGAACCTCAGCTTGCACGCGCCACCTTGAGCCCCCCCACCTGTCGTCTCATCCGGTCTGATCGTAGACAATATCGACCGGATCGGCACTTTTTCTCAGTTTTGCAGTCGTTTTGCGGGAAAACTCCTTGAACCGGCCTTGAAACTTTCCCAAATCCTTTTAGCTCACAAGAACGAGGGGTTAACAGGATCACGGACAATGTCGGAAACAAGTCAGGTCTCACAACAGGATCGTATCGAACTCGCCGCCGATCTCGTCTCGGCCTATGTCTCGAATAACTCGCTGCCTTCGCCCGAACTCCCGGCCCTGATTGTTCAGGTCCATGCCGCGCTCGTCGCCCTGTCGGCGCCGCAGGCTCAGAAGGAGGAAGAAGTCGAGCGGGCTACGCCGGCCCAGATCAAGAAGTCGATCACGCCGGACGCCCTGATCTCCTTCATCGATGGCAAGCCCTACAAGACGCTCAAGCGCCACCTGACGACGCACGGTCTCGATATCGAGAGCTATCGCCGCCGCTACGGCCTGCCCGCCGATTATCCGACCGTCTCTTCGAACTATTCCGCCGCCCGTTCGGCGCTGGCGAAGGATCTCGGCCTCGGCCAGCAGCGTCGCAAGTCCTCCGCGAAGGCCACCGAGCCGGCGGAGGAAGTGGTCTCGGAAGCGCCGGTCGAGCCGCGCCGTAAGAGCGCCGCTTCGGGCGAGGGGCGCAAGACCGGCGGCCGGCGCAAGGCGGCGTGACGGCAAGGCTTGAACCGGCAGGGTAATCGTCCCTGCCGGTCGGCTCGATGTCATCACCGCGCAGATGCTCCGGTGAAGCAAATGCTTCGGTCGTCCAGCCCTGGGACGACCTGATAATTTCAAAAAATTTCCGATTGATCCCTGTGGTCCCGCCTCCCCGCCGTCCCGGGGCTGCGCAGCGGAACCCGGCGATCCACCCGCGACGCTGGGACACGACGTCGAGGCCCGTCGTGGATTGCACGCCTCCGGCGCGCCTCTTCGGGTCTGGGTTCGCTTGCCAATTCCCGAAACGAGCGGACGTCCGGTGACAGCGGCGACCGGGCGGCTCAAGGCACGAGCCTGCCCAGCGCACGGCCACGCAGCCTTCCGATCAACCGCCGCCGGCGTCCGCGCCGGCTCTCAGGCGTCCGGCATCGCCGACTGGATGAAGCGGTCGGAGGAGAGATCCTCCTCATCATAGCCGAGCAGTTCGGCGAGGCGACCGCGGGCGCGGCTGACGCGGCTCTTCACGGTGCCGACCTTGCAGCCCATGATGGTCGCGGCCTCCTCGTAGGAAACGCCCTCGGCGCCGACCAGCACCAGAGCCTCGCGCTGGTCCGGCGGCAGCTTGGCGAGCGCCGACTGCAGATCCTCGACATCGAGCCGGTCGCCCTGGTGCGGCGCGGTGGCAAGGCGGGCGGCATAGGAGCCATCCTGGTCCTCGACCTCGCGGACGCGCTTGCGGTGGTCCGAGTAGAAGATGTTGCGCAGGATGGTGAACAGCCACGCATTGAGGTTGGTGCCCGGTTGGAAGCGGGCGCGGTGCTGCCAACCCTTGAGCAGGGTGTCCTGCACGAGGTCGTCGGAGCGGGCCGGGTTCGAGGTCAGCGACAGGGCGAAGGCGCGCAAGGAAGGCACCGCGGCGAGCAGGCCGTTGCGGAAGTCGGGATCGACCCGCTCTCCCTGAGCCTTGAGCGCCGCTTCGAGCTTGCCGATCAGTTCGGAGAAGCGGACCGGGGTGTCCTCGCCCGCGCCCAGCGTGTCGTAGACACTGCGAAGGTGATCGCCGAGATGGCTGCGGATCGAGTCGGAGAGTTTGGGACGGCCGTCTGTCATCGCGGGACGATCCAGGGTCGCTTCGGTCTCATTGCGCATCGGGCACTTCGCGGTCGGGGCATTTCGGCAAGCGTCGGCACGGCACGGCACGCGGAGAGGGCCCCGGCGAGGCGCTTAACATAGTTGTAGCGCATTGGCCTCGCACCGCACACCCGCGCCACGCGAAATACTGCCACGCTTGCACACAACACGATCCGCTGTGGCGCGAAGGGCAGAACCCAAATTCGCCATTCCGAAAGGCATCAATCGGGTTCGGCTCGAGATGATCGGCCGATCCTGCGGCGTGAATGCGGCAGATCGACAGCATCGTCCGCAGCTCTCAGTCTGCTTCTCAGTCCGCTCCGCGTCAGGCGGCGCCGCGCATCTCCGGCTGCGAGCGCCGCGCGCCCTTCAGCACACGGACCGCCCCGTCGGTGAGAACCAGGGTGTCGCCGCGCTCCAGCTCGGTCCAGGTCTCGTCGCGGGTCAGCGCCCGCGTGGCGATCACGGTGACGATATCGGTCTCGGTCGTCTCCTGCGCGAAATCGACCCGCCAGTCCTCGTCGATCAGCGTCGCCGTGCCGAACGGCGCCCGGCGGGTAAGGTAGCAGAGCCTCTTGCCGCAATGGGCGTAGAGCACCCGGCTGTCGGTGAGCAGCATGTTGAACACGCCGAGTTCCGACAGCGTCAACGCGTAGCCGGCGATCGCCGCCTCGAGAGTGGCCGTGCGCGGCGGCTTGGGGAACCGCTCCTGGAGCTGCGACAGGATCCAGCAGAAGGCGTGCTCGCTGTCGGTGGTGCCGACCGGCTCGAACCGCCCGAGCGGCAAGCGCTTCACGCCCTTGAGCTGGCCGTTATGGGCGAAGGTCCAGGGCCGGCCCCACAGCTCGCGGGAGAAGGGATGGGTGTTCTCCAGGCTGACCCGTCCGCGATTGGCCTTGCGGACATGGGCGACGACGATGCGGCTCTTGATGGGATAGCGGCGCAGCAGCTTGGCGAGTTCGGAGCGGGCGCTCGGCTCGGGGTCGTGGAAGGAGCGGCAGCCGCGTCCCTCGTAGAAGGTGATGCCCCATCCGTCGGCGTGCGGCCCGGTCTCGCCGCCGCGCCGGGCCAGGGCCGCGAAGGAGAACCGGATGTCGGTGGGCACATTCGCGCTCATTCCGAGCAGTTCGCACATGGTCGCCGGGGTCTTCTCAAGTCGCGCGAGATCGAGGTGGGGTGAGGGAAACTAGGAAGCTTCGGGAGGCCGAACAACCGATTTGCGGCGCGTGTCCCCTGCCGCCGCTCCCATGCGCCCCTTCAGGCGCTCCCGCCCTGGCCAGGCGGGCGTGACGGCGAGCCCCGGGATCAGGCGGCGGATTGCAGGCGCTAGCCCCATGGCCAGCCCGGTGACGCCGGCGAGCGCCAGAAGGTCCGTGAGACCGAGGCGGAAGGTGCCGCGGAAGGCCGGCGTGACGAACCAGAACAGCTCGGCGAGGTGGAGGCCGACGGCGAGCGCCGCCACGAGCCGGGTGCGGTTCTCGCCGGGGCGCAGGGTCAGGGCGGCGGCGAGCGCCACGACGCCGGCGGCGGACAGCGCCAGGACCCGGCCGTAGAAGCTCGACCGCAGCCGGTACCACGCGGCGGCCTCCGGATCGGCGGCGGCGCCGAGCATCAGGAACTGCACCGCGTGCAGGCCGGCCCAGACGAGGAGCAGCACGGCGAGCGGCGTCAGGCGGTCGTGCCGGCGCCGGGCCGGCCCGACATCGGGCGGCGCGACGAGGATCGCCGCGGCCAGCGCGAGGCTCGACCATGCGGCGAGCACCAGAAGGCCGAAGGCGCTGGCGTGGAAGCGCAGGCTGGGATCGGTGCCGACCGCCATGACGAGATCGTAGGCCGCCAGCGTGCCGACCACGGTGTGGAGGCCGAGGCCGAGCGCGGCGCGGCCGTCAACGATCCGCCCGGCCTTGGCCCAGGGCACCCCGCCCCGGCGGGCGAAGAGCAGGGCGAGCCCAGTCCACACACCGAAATAGAGGCCGAGGCGGGCGGCGAGGAACAGCGGCGCATTGCCGAGCAGGACGAGCGGCCCGTC
>JAGTAM010000235.1 GCA_023422485.1 Pseudomonadota bacterium
CATCCATCGGATTCGAGACCGTGCTGACGAGCTTCCTGCTCGCGCTGTCCGGACTGTTCTCCATCGTGAACCCGGTCGGCTCGGCGCTGATGTTCGCGCAGATCACCGCCGACCGCTCGCAGGCGGAACGGGCGGAGCTGTCGCGGCGAATCGGTTTCTACGCCGCCCTGGTGATGCTCGCCGCCCTCTGGGCCGGGGCACCGATCCTCAACTTTTTCGGCGTCTCGCTCGCCGCGCTCCGCATCGCCGGCGGCCTGTTCGTCGCGGCCTTCGCCTGGACCCTGCTCAACGCTCCCGAGACGCGGGAGGCGCGCAAACATGCCGAGGCGGAGCCGGAGGCCGGCGAGAACCTCGCCGAAGTCGCCTTCTTCCCCCTCACCCTGCCCTTCACCACCGGACCCGGCACGATCGCGGTCGCCATCGCGCTCGGCGCCAACCGCCCCTCCGAACCCGGCGACCTCGCCGGGTTCTTCATCGGCGCCTCGCTCGCCGCCGTGGCCATTGCCGGCATGATCCGCCTCGCCTACGGATCGGCGGAGCGGCTCGTGACCCTGATCGGACCGGTGCGGGCGCGGGTTCTCGGGCGGCTCTCGGCCTTCCTGCTGCTGTGTGTCGGCACGCAGATCACCGTCAACGGCGTGTCGGACGTCCTCGGACCGCTGATCGCTTCGCAACGGGTATAGACAGCTCAATGGCCGCCCTTGTCGGACGAGAAGCGAGAAGCGGCAGCCGGCCATCCATCGGAATGGAAAGTCGACCATCATGAAGCTCGTCGTTGTCGGCGCCGAGGGGCGCATGGGGCGGATGCTGATCCGGGCCGTCGCCGAGGCCGAGGGCTGCACGCTGCACGGCGCAGTCGAGCGCGCGGGCTCGCCCGCCCTCGGCCAGGATGCCGGGCGTCTGGCCGGGATCGGTGATCTCGGCGTGAGCGTGAGTGACGATCCGCTCTCTCTGTTCGTGGCCGCCGACGGAGTGCTGGACTTCACCGCCCCGGCCGCGACGGTCGCCTTCGCCGAACTCGCCGCGCAGGCCCGCATCGTCCACGTCGTCGGCACCACGGGACTCTCTCAGGACGACCTGAAGCGGCTGGAGGCGGCGAGCTACCACGCCCGCATCGTGCGCTCGGGCAACATGTCGCTCGGCGTCAACCTTCTGGCGGGCCTCGTGCGCAAGGTCGCCGCGACCCTGGGCGAGGCGTTCGACATCGAGGTGCTGGAGATGCACCACCGCATGAAGGTCGACGCCCCTTCGGGCACGGCCCTGCTGCTGGGCGAGGCGGCGGCGGAAGGGCGCCGGGTGTCACTGGCCGAGACCCGCGTCTCGACCCGCGACGGCCATACCGGCGCGCGGCGGCCCGGCGATATCGGCTTCGCCACACTGCGCGGCGGCTCGGTGGTGGGCGACCACAGCGTGATCTTCGCCGGACCCTCCGAGCGGATCACCCTCTCGCATCATGCCGAGGATCGCGGGATCTTCGCCCGCGGCGCGGTGCGGGCGGCGCAATGGGCGTTCGACCAGCCGCCGGGCCTCTACGGCATGGACGATGTGCTGGGCCTGCGGGATTAGGCGCGCGTTCCGAATAACGAATCTGGCGGAACGTCAGGCTTGGGCTTGGGAGGCAACGCCGCCTCTGGTAGAGGCCCGGCCCATGATCGCGAGGTGCCATGACGCGGCAGCCTCGTCTCGACCTTCTTCGGAGAGACCCGTCCCATGGAGCGCCTGCTCGTCCTCGCTCGGCACGGCCAGAGCGAATGGAACCTGAAGAAGCTGTTCACCGGCTGGCGTGACCCGGAGCTGACGGAGCTCGGCGTCAACGAGGCGCGCCGGGCCGGGCGCTGGCTCAAGGCCCAGGGGACGCAGTTCGACGTGGCCTTCACCTCGAACCTGCGGCGCGCCCAGAACACCTGCGCGCTGATCCTCGAGGAGATGGGCCAGAGCGGCCTGGAGACGATCCGCAACGAGGCGCTGAACGAGCGCGATTACGGCGACCTCTCCGGCCTCAACAAGGACGACGCCCGCGAGCGCTGGGGCGACGCCCAGGTCCACGAGTGGCGCCGCTCCTATGACGTTCCTCCGCCCGGCGGCGAGAGCCTGAAGGACACCGCCGCGCGGGTGCTGCCCTATTACATCCAGACGATCCTGCCGCGCGTCATGTCGGGCGAGCGGGTGCTGGTGGCGGCCCACGGCAACTCGCTGCGGGCGCTGGTCATGGTGCTCGACGGCATGACCACCAAGACCATTGCCAGCCTGGAGATCGCCACCGGCATCCCGCTGGTCTATCGGCTCAAGGCCGACACCACGGTCGAGTCGAAGCTGATCCTCGACAAGGACATCGACCAGGACGACTGAGCGTCCTTCACAACACTCCCGCTGCGCGGTCGTCCTCAGAGCGAGAACGGGCCGGTGACCGGGAGTTTAAGTGCGGCACTCTGAGCCTTACGCCGGTCCTAACACCTCCTCCACGGCCCGCGCCACGCGCGCCGTGGAGCCCGACTCGTCGAGCGGGTTGCGGCGCAGGCGGTGACGCAGCGCGCTCGGTGCCACCTGCCGCAGATGCGCGACCGTGACGACATCGGCTCCGTCGAGGGCCGCGAGCGCGCGCGCCGTGCGCATCAGGGTGAGTTCGCCGCGCAGGCCGTCGGTGCCCAGCGCGAGACAGAGCCGGGCGGCACTCTCCAGCACCGCGTCGGACACGCTGACGCCGCCGAGGTGCGTGCGGGCGGCCAAAATCGTCTTCTGCAGCGCCTTCTCCGCCTTTCCTTGCGCGGCACAGAACCCCTCGCCGTCGCGCTCGTAGGCGTCGCGCCGCCGCACCACCTCGATGCGGGTGGCGATGTCGGTCGGCGTGCTCACTTCGCAGGCAAGGCCGAAGCGGTCGAGAAGCTGTGGACGCAGCTCCCCCTCCTCCGGGTTACCGCTGCCGACGAGGACGAAGCGGGCGGGGTGGCGCAGCGACAGGCCCTCGCGCTCGACGGTGTTGACGCCCGAGGCCGCGACGTCGAGCAGGAGGTCCACGAGATGGTCCTCCAAGAGGTTCGCCTCATCGATGTAGAGGAAGCCGCGATTGGCCCGCGCCAGCAGGCCCGGTTCGAACGCCTTCTCGCCCCGCGTCAGCGCCCGCTCCAGATCGAGGGCGCCCACCACCCGGTCCTCGGTGGCGCCGAGGGGCAGGTCGACCACCGGCACCGGGATCATGTGGGTCTTCCCCCTCCCCTGTCCTCTGTGCCCGGCACAATGCGGGCAGGCCTCGGCGGGGCTGTCGGGCGCGCAGGAATAGGGGCACCCCGCCACCGCAGGGACCTTCGGCAGCAGCGCCGCGAGCGCCCGCACGGCCGTGGACTTGCCGGTGCCTCGGTCGCCGAAGATCAGGACGCCGCCGATGGAGGGATCGACCGCCGCAATCAGCAGCGCCCGTTTCATCTCCTCCTGAGCGACGATGGCAGTGAAGGGAAAGGGAGGCACGGCTGGGTCAGATTCCGGACCGGAGGGGCCCGGACGAGGCTCGCGGGCGGTTGCCGCGATCATGCACGAATTGCAAGGCGCGAACAGCCGCGCTCGCCCTCACATCCCGCGGCAGCGGCTGCGCACGAGGCCCGCGAACTCCTTCTCCGAGGCCTGGACCTGGGACAGGCGCTCGGTCCGCTCCGGGCCGGACAGGCAGCGGCCGTAGACGCCCGCGATCCGGCGCATGGTCTCGACGTGGCGGCGCCAGACACGGCAGAGGCTCGCCTCATCCTCGCCCCCGCCTTCGAGCTGCTCGATGGCCTGCCGCTGCATCGAGCCGGCCACCAGCACGTCGCGGGCACAGGCGGCCTCGCCTTGGGCCTGTAGGCTACCGGGCGTGAGAAGCACCGCCAGGACGAGGGCGGTGCGCGGACGGAACAGGTTCATGCTCAGGCCGCCTGCGTCGTCGGGCCGTTGGCCAGCAGGGCGTAGAGGGCGGTCGCGTCACGAGCGCTGCGGATGCGCTCCAGCATGCCGGGCTCGCGCAGGAGCCGGGCGACCTGGGCCAGCGCCTTCAGGTGGTCCGCGCCGGCGGTTTCGGGGGCGAGCAGCAGGAAGGCGACATCGACGGGCTGACCGTCGAGGGCGTCGAAATCCACAGGCTTCTCCAGCCGGGCGACGAGTCCGAACAGCCGGTCGAGCTGCGCGAGCTTGCCGTGAGGAATGGCTACGCCGTCACCGATGCCGGTGGAGCCCAGGCGCTCGCGCTGAAGCAGGGTCTCGAAGATGTCCCGGTCGTTGAGGCCCGGCAGGCGGCGGGCGGCCTGGGCCGCCAGTTCCTGGAGCACGTGCTTCTTGTCCCGCACGCGCAAGGCAGAGACGACCGAGTCCGGGTTCAGGAATTCGAGCATCGGCATGAAAACTAAACGCCTCGTCGGCGGGATCCATCCAATGGTCCCGCGTTCCCATGCACGGTTTCCAGAGCCAGCCGGCCCCGGCAGAGTGTCGTCCACGCCTTCCGGAACCCGGAAGTCTGGGCTCCGGCCGCGGCCGGAGCCTTCGTGAACGACACTCAGGTCCACGCCCGAGATGCCCCGAAACGGGGCCGTGCCTCACCCTCGATCGGCGGGAGGATCGACCCAGCCGATCGCGCCGTCACTGCGCCGATATACGACGTTGATGCGCCCGGTGCCAGCGTGAACGAAGACGACGACCGGGGCGCCGGTCATGTCGAGGGCGGTGACGGCCTCGCTGACGGATTGGCGCTTGAGGGTCCGGGTGCTCTCGGCCACCACCGGCGGGTGGTCGCCCTCCTCCGCGTCGGCCGGCTCGTCATCGACCTCGTCGTCGGGCGCGGCGAAGACGGCGTAGGCCGCCTCGACATCGGCCCCGTTATGGCTCGGCGCATTGTGCCCTTTGAGCTTGTGCTTGTAGCGGCGCAGGCGCTTTTCGAGCTTGTCGGCGGTCTGCTCGAAGCTCGCATGCACATCGTGCGCGGCGCCCGAGGCCTCCAGCGTCAGCCCGGTGACGAGGTGCAGAACGCAATCGGTGCGGTAGGCGGTGCCGTCGCGCCGCAGGGTCACATGCCCGGTGCAGGTACTGCTCATATGCGGGTCGAGATACTTCGTAAGCGTCGCCGCCATGCGGTCTTCGACTCGGCCTCGAAGGGCCGTACCGAGATCGAGGCCATGCCCCGTCACCCGCAAACCTGCCATCGACGTCTCCGCTTTTCCTCGCGAGGGCTTCGAGAGTTAGAAAGGGGGACGGGGCAAGTCAACGCGAAGTCGAGCCGGCACAAGGCTTTCACGTAGCCGCGCCGCGCCCGGTGTCATCGGGCGGCGGTGGCCATCTTGGCGCGGCGGCGGTCGATCGACGAGGGAATGCGCAGCGACTCGCGGTACTTCGCGACGGTGCGGCGGGCGATGTCGACGCCCTCGTCGCGCAGGCGCTGGACCAGCGCGTCGTCGGACAAGACGTCGGCGGCTTCCGCATCCACAAGCTGCTTGATGCGGTGGCGTACGGCCTCCGAGGAATGGGCCGCCGCGCCCGCCGCGCCGGGGATCGCGGCGGTGAAGAAGTACTTCATCTCCAAGGTGCCGCGGCTCGTGCCGATCGACTTGTTGGACGTCACCCGCGAGACGGTCGATTCGTGCATGCCGATCGCCTCGGCGACCGTC
>JAGTAM010000237.1 GCA_023422485.1 Pseudomonadota bacterium
CGACCTTCCCGCGTGGGCAGCGGACAATGGCCGGCCAGCTTCGCGCACCGCATGCCATGACTTCCGCCGTCCCGTTGCCCGGCGCCACGCCCCACGCTGATGCCATCCGCCTCTCGGTCGCCCCGATGATGGACTGGACCGACTCGCACTGCCGGGTCTTCCATCGGCTGCTTGCGCCGTCGGCGCGGCTGTACAGCGAGATGGTGCATGCCAACGCGGTGATCCATGGCGATCGCGCGAAGCTGCTGGCGATGGATCCGGCCGAGCATCCGGTGGCGCTGCAGCTCGGCGGCAGCGAGCCGGAGCTGCTCGCGCAGGCGGCGCGGATCGGCGCCCAACACGGCTTCGACGAGATCAACCTCAACTGCGGTTGCCCGTCCGACCGGGTCCAGGCAGGACGCTTCGGCGCCTGCCTGATGCGCGAGCCGGACTTGGTCGGCGCCTGCGTGGCGGCCATGAAGGCGGCCGTCTCCGTGCCCGTCACGGTGAAATGCCGCCTCGGCGTCGACGATCAGGATACCGAGCAGGCTCTCGATGCCGTGGCCGGCACGGCGATCGCGGCAGGCGCCGACGGGCTCATCGTCCACGCCCGCAAGGCCTGGCTGAAAGGCCTGTCACCGCGCGAGAACCGGGATGTGCCCCCGCTCGATTACGGCCGCGTCGCCCGTTTGAAGCGGGCGCATCCCGCTCTGCCGATCGCGATCAACGGCGGGATCGCCGACATCGCCGCCGCCAAGGCGCGGCTGACGGAGGTCGACGGCGTGATGATCGGTCGGGCGGCCTACACCGAGCCGGCGCTGCTGCTCGACGTCGATCCCGAGCTGTTCGGCGAACCGGCGCCCGTGGCCGACGCCTTCGCCGCGGTCGAAGCGTTCGAGCCGATCATCGCGGCGGGGCTCGAACGCGGCCTGCGGCTTCATGCCTATACCCGGCACATGCTCGGCCTGTTCAACGGGCGGCCCGGAGCGCGGGCCTATCGCCGGCATCTGGCCACCGCCGGAATGGCCGCCGAGGCCGGGATCGGCACCCTGCGCGAGGCGGCGGCCAAGGTCTCGCGGGACCGTCCGCCGGCCTCCGCGGCGGCCTGACGGCCCCCCATCTCGAAGGGACGATCGGCGATCCGCCTCAGAGCGCCTCACGCGACACCCGCTCACCGACCATTCTTGCTCCGGCGAGGACAACGCCGCGGGCGTTTAGGCGGCGCAGCGGCTGCGGCCGTTCCAGGTCTCGAGAAGGGCCGGAAGGGCACTTGCAGAAACCGGCGGGCTGAACAGGTAGCCCTGCACCTCGTCGCAGCCCTCCTCGCGCAGCCAAGCGAGCTGCTCCGGCGTCTCGAGCCCTTCCGCGGTCGTCGTCATGCCGAGGCTGGAGGCGAGACTGACCACCGCCCGCACGATGAAGCCCGAACCCTGCTCCACCGTCAGGTCGCGGGTGAAGGATTGATCGACCTTCATCTTGTCGAAGGGGAAGCTGCGCAGGTAGCTCAAGCTGGAATAGCCGGTGCCGAAATCGTCCATGGCGATGCGGACCCCGAGGTCCCGCAGCCCGTGCAGGATCGCCACCGTGGCACTGCCGTTCACGAGCAGGACGCTCTCGGTGATCTCCAGTTCGAGGCGGCGGGCGGGCAGTCCGCTCTCGGCCAGCGCCTCCTTCACCGTGCCGATCAGCGCGCTCGAGGTGAATTGCGCCGCCGAAACGTTGACCGCGACCTTGAGCCCGTCCGGCCAACGCGCGGCCTCGCGGCAGGCGCGCCGCAGGACCCATTCGCCCAAAGGCACGATGAGCCCGATCTCCTCGGCGAGCGGCACGAATTCGGCGGGCGAGACGCGGCCTCGCGTCGGATGAGTCCAGCGCAGCAGCGCCTCGAAGCCGCAGATGCGCTCCTGGGAAAGGTCGTAGATCGGCTGGTAGTGCAGGTCGAACACCTCCGCCTCGAAGGCGGCGCGCAGGTCGAGTTCGAGGGAGCGGCGGGCTTGGAGGCGGGCGTCCATCTCGGCCTCGAAGAACCGGAACACGCCGCGCCCATCGCCCTTGGCGCGATAGAGGGCGACGTCGGCGCATTGCATCAGCCGCTCGGGCTCCAAGCCGTCGCTCGGCGCGAGCGCGATGCCGATGCTGACGCCGATGGTGACGGAATGATGGGTGAGTGCGTAGGGCGCGCTGACCACGTCGAGGATGCGCTTGGCCAAGGTGGCGGCATCCGCTGGCGTCTCGACCGACGCCTGGATGACCGCGAACTCGTCGCCGCCGAGCCGGGCCACGATGTCCACCTCGCGCAGACAGGCTCTGAGGCGATGGGCCACCGCCCGCAGCAACTCGTCGCCGACCGCATGGCCGAGTGTGTCGTTGACCTGCTTGAAGTTGTCGAGGTCGAGGCAGAGAACGGCGAAACCGGTATCGCGCCGGGCCTGGATGATCGCCCCCTCGATGCGCTCGCGCAGCAGAACGCGGTTGGGTAGCTCGGTCACGGCATCGTGCCGGGCCATGTGGGCGATGCGGGCCTCGGCGTTCCAGCGCTCGGTCACTTCCTCGAAGATCGCCACGAAGCCGCCGCCGTCGATCGGCTGGATCTCGATGGCGACGATGCGTCCGTCGGCGAGATGCTGGATCTGGGTCGGCACGACGTCGGCCCCCATCAGCGCGCCGATCTCGGCCAATTGTTCGGCTTCGCTCCGGTCCGACCGGCTTTCGGCCATGACGCTCCGGCGCAGCACCTCCTGTGCCCGCATGCCCGGCGTCACGGCACCTTGTGGCAGGCGGTAGATCTCATGGTAGCGGCGGTTGATCACGAGCAGCCGGTGATCGCGATCGTAGAGCAGGAAGCCCAGGGACAGGGTGTCGAGCGCCGCGTTCAGCCGGGCGATACGGTCGCTCAGCTCTTCTGCGCGGCACTCCAAAGCCGCGATGTCGGTTGCAGACGTCGGGACGGCCCCGTGCCCGGCCGTCGCCATCGCCGCGCCGAGACCGTGGAGGAGCTGGCGCAAGACGAGGAGGATCAAGGTGAGCGCCGCGGCACCGGCGCCGGCGATCAGCAGGGCACGCGAGGCCGGTTCAGTGGCGAAAGAGGCCGCAAACGCGGCCGCAGCCAATCCCGTCACGGTCAGGCACAGCCACAGGCCGGCGCGCAGGACGTCGCCGCGCAATCCACCGACGCCCCTTGGCGGGACCGACGATCGATCCGCGGCTCCGCAACATTCGGCCTGCGCCTGCATCAGTAGCCCGACCTTCCTCTCCGTCCGCGACGAGAATGCCCGGATCCGGTTAAGAGGGCCTCACGGAATCCAACCACAGATCAACCTGTCTCGGGCTCGCCCGACAGTTCGGAGCAATCCTGCCTCCCGCGCGCCCCCTCTTCCCTGCCCGCGCGTGCGCCTGTTCAAGGCGGCGATGCACACCATCCCGGATCGACCACGGGACGGGCCGTGCCCGGAGCGGCCGGTTCAGAGTGCCTCACAAAGCTCCCGGTCCCCGACCGTTCTCGCTCTGGCGAGGACAGCGCGGCGGGAGTTTTGTGAGAGACACTCAGAACTTGCCCAGCAGCGGGAATTCCTGGCTCAGCGTCGACTCGGCGGGCAGCGGCGCCTCGCGGCGGCGCGGCTTGCGGTTGAGCACCTGTTTCAGCTTGGTCTTCAGGAGGTTGATGTCGAACGGCTTGAGGATGAAGGCGTCGGCACCCGCGACGTGGGCGTGGTTGATGTCCTCGAAGTCGAACGAGGTCTCGGTGAGGATGAAGGGCGTGTTCATCAGGCTGTCGTCGGCCCGGATCTCCCGCAGGAGCTGAAGCCCGTCCATCGGCTCCATGGCGAGGTCGGAGATGACCAGGGCGTAGCGGCGCTCCCGCATGCGGCTGAGGGCCTCGGTGCCGTCCGATACGCCCTCGACGTCTGGGAATCCGAGGCGGGACATCAATTCGATGATCAGCCGCAGCAGCTTGGGCTGGTCATCGACGATGAGGATGGGAAGTGTGTCGCTCATAGCGTCCGAGGGCGTGTCTCAACAGGAACTCTGGGGGGCGGGCTCAGGCCGTCCGCCCGCTCAAACGAACAAGTGGTCGATGCCCTGTTTGGCCATCGATTCGGCTTGCAGCGTGACGGCCAGCCCATGAATGGCGCTGCCCTTCGGCGTGCCCCGCTGCAGCATCGGCAGCAGGCCGGATTTGGCGAAGTGCGGATCGTTGGCGGGCGTGCGGCTCACCGTCGTGAACGAGCTCACGAACTCGCGCTTGGCGATCTCGCGCCACTCGACGATCTGCACGTCCCGATGGCGCGAATCGGCGGCGATGCGTTGGAAGGTCTCGTTGACCGATTGGCGCTCGCCCTCGACCACTTGGATCGCGAAGTTCTGGTCGATTATCAGGAAGCTCGTGATCACCGCGAACTCGTTCTTCTTCTGAGCCTGCCGCGTGATGTCGCCGATCTGCTTCGCGCGCAGAGCCGGCTCGTTCGAGATGGTCAGGCGCGAGAAGTAGATCAGGTGGA
>JAGTAM010000246.1 GCA_023422485.1 Pseudomonadota bacterium
CGCTCCGGCCGCCCGTATGCCAGGTGCGGACACCGCGCCCCTGTCGCGGCTCCGCGGAGCCCTCGACGGCCGCCGCCGCACGCTGCTGCTCGGCCTCGCCGCCGTCGTTCTGGCGCTCGGCGCCTACCAAGCCTTCCTGGCAGGCAAGACCGCGCCGGCCGGAGACGCCGTCTCCACGGATGCCCACCCCGTGGCGAGCACCGCCCCTGCCGCGTCCTCCGATGCTCCAGCCGGTCACAGCGCGGAGGCTCAGGCCGAGCCGAACCCGGCGCCCGCCGCCCCGTCTCAGGCCCTCTCCGCTCAGGCCTCCTCCGAGACGACGCCTCCCGCCGCAGCCCCGACGAGCCCGGCCGATCCGACGACGACCCAGTCCATCGCCGAGCCGAAGGCGCCGACGGGCAAGCGCGCGCTGCCTCAGGTCGCCGGCATGGCCGCACTCGGACCAGACCTCGCCGGGCTGCCGCCGTCCCTGGCCAAGCTCAAGCAGGACACACTCGACGGCGACGGTGCCGCCGTGTGGGAGATCGCCGCCCGTCAGGCCGAGGGCCGCGGGGTGACGCGCGACCTCGCCCTCGCCGCCAAATTGTACGAGCGGCTCGCGACAGCCGGCTACGCTCCGGCCCAGTTCAAGGTCGGAAACGCCTACGAGAAGGGCTCGGGCGTGATCCGCGACGTCGAGAAGGCGAAGCTCTGGTACGGCCGCGCCGCGGATCAGGGCAACATCCGGGCGATGCACAATCTGGCCGTCCTGCATGCGGAGAACCCGGCTGCCAACGGCAAACCGGACTTCGCGAATGCCGCCAACGCCTTCCGCCGGGCGGCGGAGCACGGCGTGCGCGACAGCCAGTACAATCTGGCCGTGCTCTACGCCCGCGGCCTCGGCGTCGGCCAGGATCTCGTGCAGTCCTACCTCTGGTTCTCGGCCGCCGCCGGGCAGGGCGATGGCGAGGCGGGCCGCAAGCGGGACGAGGTCGCCACGAAGCTCTCGCCGAAGGACCTCACCGAGGCCAAGAGCCTCGCCGCGAGCTTCCGGGCGAAGGCCGTCGATCCGGCCGCGAACGAGGCGCCGTCGGCGAAGGCGACCGCCGCGGCGCCGATGTCCCTGATGGGCGCGCCGTCGCCGGGCATGCCGAACGGCACGTCCTCATCGGCACACAAGCGCGTCGGGGTCTGAAAACGTTCCCGACAGTCCCGGACCGAAGCGACAGCGCCCTGCCTTGACGCGCTTGCTGCCGGCGCGCCGCCGGATCGGGATGCGGTCTGATACCGTTTCCGGCTGACCGCTACAGTGCGACACCCACCGCCATCGTTCCGGGGCGCTGGCCTCGACGTCATGTCTCTGCCTCGCATCAGGGGTGGATCCCGGTCTCCGCTGCGCGGTCCCGCATTGATGGGGAGGCGGGAGCGAAGGGATCAACCGGAAACGGTCTGAGCCCGTCCCACACCGCAGGATATTCCGCGATCCAAAGGGCCGCACTCCGGACTGGGGGCGGCCCCCTTGCCGTGTCCGTGCGCCCTCGCTTCGCCGCCGAAGGCAAGGCCGCAATCACATGGCCGGCGCTCCGCAGTAACGCTCCGTATTTTTCATATACGTTCGAGCAAAATATCTAATCCCTCAAATATAAAAAATATTTCTGCGGATTAAGAATCATCGCATTATTGTGATAAAACACACTTCAAATCGATAAACTGCATGATACGCGTGCTCTTGCTTTAAGATTAAGCGGTCTTTGAACAAGAGAGGAGCACAACATGCTGCGCTTCGCATCATTCGCATCGGTCCTTCTGTTTGCGTTTGCGACCACGGCCACCCCGGTCGCCGCGCAGTCGGTTCGATCCAAGAAGGGAACCTGGACCGCGCTGCCCTCGCAGGCCGTGCCGCCGGCGCCGCCCCGCGTCGCCTATGGCGGCTTCGGCGCGCTTCCGTTCGCGGCGGCCGGGTCTTCGGGCTACTGTGACATCGTGGTGAAGCGCGGCGGCGGCAATCCAACCCAGGACATGACCGGCTCGATCGGCCACGCGAAGAGCTATCAGGCCGGCGGCGGCGGCCCGGCCCGGCAGCGGGTCTGCTCCCGCTGAAATCCCGACGCTTCGAAGGAACAACGGCGCCCTTCTCGGAGGGGCGCCGCAGTTCGTCAGACCAGGGGGGCCGTCTCCGCCTGACGCACCGGCTTCTCCATCCCCGGTCTCTCGTAGGCCGCGACATCGAAATCGTCGCTCGGGATGCGGGCGAGGAAGCGCTCGGCCATCTCGAACATCAGGATGTCGGGACGCACCCGCTCGACGTAAGTCCAGTCGATGCTGGACGACCAGACGAAGTGCATCTCGCGGAAGGTCTCGGCGAGGAAGCTCGTCAGCATGATCGGCGCGAAATGCGCGTAGGAATCCCCGAACAGCACCAGGGTACGCGGGTCGGCCTGGGGCGAGGGGTTCCGGTAGACGACGTGGGCGCCGACATGCAGGTCGCCCGCCCGTCCCGCCGCCTCGTAGGATTCGACCAGCGGGCTGGCATAGCTGCGCGCGGCGTCGCGATGCACCGCCCAGTTCACCACCGTCTCCCGCGGCCGGTCGGGCAGCTTGTCGCCGAGATCCCACAACCCGTCATGGGGAAAGCGCGGGCGCTCGGCGATGTCGGGCGGAGCGACCGCACCGCAGGCGCGCAGCAGCGCCCGGTAGCCGATCAGGCAGCCCTCGTAGGTCCAGTGCGAGTCGGTGCGGCGGTAGAGCGGCTCGCCGTCGTCGCGGGCCGCGCGCAAGGGGGCGACGAGATCGACGTAGCCGCTCATCCGGGCGAGGCGCCGGGCGAGCCGCCGGGCCGGCGACAGGCGCGGGTCGTAGTCGAGGTCGAGGGTGCGGTCGTCGTAGACCGAGAGCTTTTCCGGGACGACGGTGTGGACGTAGCGGATGCCGAGCGCCTGAGCGCGGGCGGCACGGGCCTCGATCAGCCGCGCCCATCGCCGCAGGTGCCACCAGCCGGCGAGCGAGCGCCGGTATTGCAGGAGCACCCCGTTGGTGCCCCCGATCAGGAACAGCCACCCGTCGCGCCCCCGGTGGATAATCTCTCTGTTCCTGCGGGCCATGGCCCGCTTCCTAGACGGTGCGATGCCGGCTGAACAGCGCAGCCGCACCACAACCCACCCGCTGGAACCGCGATCCCGCCGCTCCATCTTGCTCGGGTTGCGCCGGACGGCCGGCCCCGATCGAGAGAGAGTGCAAGGCTTGCCAGAGCCCGCTTCGCCCGAGCCCGCCCCGCTGATCCTGACGCTGCAGATGGACGATCGGGCCTTCGCCACCTTCGACGGTTTGAGGCGGCGGCACTTCCCGGAGGCGCTGAACCACATCCCCGCCCACGCCACGCTGTTCCACCATCTTCCGGGGGAGGACGCGGCAGGCGTGACCGAGACGGTCACCGCGCTCGCCCGCACGCAGAGCGCGCCGGAGGTGGCGGTGACGGGGGTGCGCTTCACCGGGCGCGGCGTCGCCTACGTGCTGGAATCGGAGGCTCTGTCCGCCTTCCGCGGACGGATCGCGGCGGCGTTCCGCGAGCACCTCACGGCGCAGGACCGGCAGGGCTGGCGCCCGCACGTCACCGTGCAGAACAAGGTGGCGCCCGAGACCGCCCGCGCGCTGCACGCCGCGCTCGCCCAGGATTTCGCGCCGTCGCACTTCCACGCACCGGGCGTGCTGCTATGGCGTTACCTCGGCGGCCCGTGGGAGCGGGTCGCGACCATCGCATTCGGGGATGCGGCATGAGACTGCCTGGTTTCGCGCGCAGCGGCGGCGCCCTGTGGCGCGGCTCGTCCGCCGTATGGGTGCGGCTGCACCTCAACGAGGTCGGGCCGCTGGTTTCGCTGCTCCTCGTCAGCACCCTCGGCTACGGCTTCTTCGCGCTCGCCCGCGAGGTCGGCGAGGGCTCGACCGCCGCCCTGGACCGCAAGATCCTGCTGGGACTGCGCAACCCCGCCGACATCTCCGACCCGCTCGGGCCGGCTTGGCTGGAGGAGGCGATGCGCGACATCACCGGCTGGGGCAGCGTCGTCACCATCGTGTTCCTCACGGCGGCGGCGGTGATCTACCTCGCACTGTCGGGAAGGCAGCGGGTCGCGGTGTTCGTCCTCGCCGCGGTGGGCGGCGGCGAGGCGGTCTCGACAGTGCTCAAGATGTTCTACCACCGCCCGCGGCCCGACCTCGTCCCGCACGGCATGGAGGTGTTCACGGCAAGCTTCCCCTCCGGCCACGCGATGATGTCGGCCATCGCCTACCTCACGCTCGCGACGCTGCTCGCCCGCGTCGAGCGGCGGCGCAGCGTCAAGGCCCTGCTGCTGGCGCTCGGCATCGTCATGACGGTGCTGGTCGGCGTCAGCCGGGTCTATCTCGGCGTGCACTGGCCGAGCGACGTGCTGGCCGGCTGGTGCGTCGGCGC
>JAGTAM010000273.1 GCA_023422485.1 Pseudomonadota bacterium
GACGGTCCCGTCGCGGTCCCGTTCGCGCTGATGTCGATCTTCGCGCTGCTGCCGCTCGTGTTCAACGTCCCGCGGGAGGACGGCAACGCCGTGCTGGATCAGGGCCTCACCGCCTCCAACATCGCCCTCGTCGTCATGACCGGCCTGGCCGGGCTCTATCTCGCCGTCCGCATCGCGGTCGACCGGCGCATGCTCCTGGTGGCCTTCTCGATGCCATACCTGCCGTTCACGCTGATGATCCTCGTGAACGGCGTCAGCACCGCGTGGTCGGTCGTGCCGAGCTACACCGCCTACCGCACGCTCGAACTGGCGATCTTCACCCTCGTCTCGATCCTGATCTTCGACCGCAGCGACATCGAGCGGCGTCTGGCCAACCTCTTCGCGCTGTTCACCGTCGTCTGGCTGGTCGCGACCGCGCCGATCATCCTCGACAACCTCGCGCACGGGATCGTCTTCTCGTCGGCCAAGCACAACCTGATGCCCTATCTGTGCGCCGCGCACGCCTTCCTCGTCATCTTCGACGATCGCATCCGGCACCGGGGCGCCCATCTCGCGCTCGCCCTGGCCGGCTTCGTCATCGCCGGTTCGGCCGCGAGCACGGCCTCGCTCATCGCGGTGGTGCCCGGCCTGATGGCGGCGTCACGGCACCGCCGTCTGCGCCTTCTCGGCTACACCGCCTTCACCGTGTATCTCGTCCTGTTCGTCGTGCTGATGGTCGGCCTCTCCGCCTTCCCCGGCCTGCTCGACGTGGTATCGGTGGTGCTGCAGAAGCCGCCGGAGGAACTCGCCGACGCCACCGGCCGCGGCACCTTCTGGCCGGTCTTCATCGAGGCGACCAAGGACCGCTTCGTCGGCGCCGGTTACGCGGCCGGCGACCGCTTCATCCAGCTCCTGATCCCGACCACGGCGCTGGCCGAGAGGCTGGCGCGGGACGCGGTGTTCATCTCGAGTTCGCACAACATGCTGCTGAGCGCCTGGGCCGGCACCGGCCTGATCGGGATCGGCCTGTGCGCGATGGTGCTGGGAGCCGCGCTCCGCTGGGGAATGAAGCTCGACCGCGCCGGGCGCCGCCTGATCGCCACCTGCGTGTTCTTCCTGATCCTCAACGGCATGACCACGCCGGGCATCTTCCAGGACTGGAACATCAACGTCCTGACCTTCGTCGGCCTCCTGGCCTACGCCCGCATCGGCGCCCTGCGCCGTGAGCCGGCGGACGCGGCCGTGCCGGCACCCGACGCCGCCGCCTTCGATCTTCGCCGGGCTGCCGCCGCATGACCTCCGCTTCGCGCCGGCATGGCGCGCATCTTGAAGCATGAGCCCCGGATCGGAACCTGGCCCGCGGCCGATGTCCCGAAACGGGACGGATCGTCCTCGAATGATCCGCGCCGGGACGGAGGATGTGCACCGGATCGATCCCGACGAGCCGGCCGAGCCTACAGACGCCCTTTTGTCGAAAGTCCTGCGATGACGATGGTCGAGCGAATGCCTTCGCGATTGTTCGTCGGCGCCGAGCCGGGCAAGCCCGACGTGACGCCGGAACCCTGGTTCCTCGATCCGCGGGAGATCGGGCGGGCGCTGCGCGCGCGCTGGGCCCTCGTGCTGGCCCCGGCGGTCCTGCTCGTGGTGGCGGCGGTGGCATGGCTCGCCCTGGTGCCGCCGCTCTACGCCGCCGCGACGCAGATCCTGATCGACCCGCGCGGGCTCCAAGTGGTCAAGGACGGCGTGACACCCGCGGATCAGGCGAGCGACGCGAGCCTGCTCCTCGTCGACAGCCAGATCCGCGTCCTCGTCTCCGACGACGTGCTGCGGCAGGTGGTGAGCCGCTTCAAGCTCGATCAGGACCCGGATTTCGTGCGTCCTTCATCGCTGCTGGAAAGGCTCAAGGGGAGCCTGTCCTCGCTGCTCGGTGCCGCCGGAGGTCCGTCCGACGCCGGGCTCACGGCCCTGCGCACCCTGCGCGAGCGCACCGCCGCGCGCCGCCTGGAGCGCAGCTTCGTGGTCGAACTCGCCGTCACCACCGATGCGCGCCAGAAATCCGCCGATCTCGCCCAGGCGATCGCCGAGACCTACCTCGCCACCGTCTCGCAGGCGCAGGCACAGGTGACGCGCAAGGCCGGCGATGCGGTGGCGGGCCGGCTCGGCGAGTTGCAGGACGACCTGCGCGCGGCCGAGGACAAGGCGCAGAAGTTCCGCGCGGCCAACAACCTCGTCGGCACCCGCGGCCAGCTCGTCAGCGAACAGGCGCTGACCCAGCTCAACCAGCAACTCGGCGCCGCCCGCGCCCGAGCCGGCGAATTGCGCGGGCGTCTCGCCCAGATCGAGGCCGTCGCCAACGGACGGGCCGACCTCAACTCGGTGACCGAGATCGTGCAGTCCACGACCATCGCGCAGTTGCGCTCCCAGCTCGCCCAGATCGAGGCGGCCCGGGCCGACACGGTCTCCCAGCTCGGTCCGCGCCACCCGACCCTGCGCACCGGCGAGTTGCAGGTGCAGACCCTGCGCAACGACATCAATGCCGAGATCCGGCGCATCGCCGCGGCCACCCGCAACGACTACCGCTCGGCGCTCGCCAACGAGGCGTCGCTGGCCGCCACCCTGGAGAGCCGCAAGAAGGAGGCTCTGTCCGTCGACAGGAGCTTCGTGCGCCTGCGCGAGCTGGAGCGGCAGGTCGAGGCGAGCCGCGCGGTCTACGAGGCCTTCCTCGTCCGCGCCCGCGAGCTTCAGGAGCAGCAGCGCCTCGACACCTCGACCTCGCGCATCATCTCGCCGGCCTCGCTGCCGGAGCGCCGCCTCGGCCCGCCGATCCCGGTGATCTTCGCCGCGGCGGCGGCGGCCGGTCTCGGCCTCGGCGTCGCGCTCGCCCTCCTCGCCGTGCCGGCTGCAGGACGGATCGGCTCGCGCCGCCGGCTCCAGCAGATCGCGGGGGTGCCGGTCATCGCCGCCCTGCCGACTCAAGCGCGAGCCCGGACGCAGGGCAGGGGCACCGGGGCGCTGCGGGCCGACACCGCCTACGGCCTGGCCGTGGCCCGCCTCGGCAGCCGTCTCCAGCGCGATTTCGGCGCCGCGCGTCCGACGCTCGTCCTCGTCACCTCGGGCGACGACCGGGCCGGCAAGTCGGAGCTGGCGCGCAGCCTCGCCGTCTCGGCCGCCCTCGACGGCCAACGCGTGCTTCTCGTCGATGCCGATCCGGAGGCGATGATCTCGCGCGATCTGCGAGGGGCGGCCAAGCGCGGTGTCGCCGAGGTGCTGCGGACGCAATCGGGGCTCGGCGACGCGCTGGTGGACGGCCCGACCGGGGTCAAGATCCTGCCCTTCGACGACACGGCCCTGAGTCTGGGCACCGCGGCCTATACCGGCGCGCTCCTGGCGACGGCCTCTTCCTTCAACACGGTGTTCGTGGATATCGGGCTGATCGGCACCGACATCGCCGCCGAGCGCCTCGC
>JAGTAM010000198.1 GCA_023422485.1 Pseudomonadota bacterium
TTCCAGGAACTCGCGCACCTCGCGTCCGCGCTCGCCCACCAGCGCCACGACCACGCTGTCGAAGCCGTGCGCGCCTGCCAGCATCGCCAGCAGGGTCGACTTGCCGACGCCGGAGCCGGCGAAGATGCCGATGCGCTGCCCGGCACAGAGCGGCGTGAACAGGTCGATCGCCCGCACGCCTGTCGGCAGCGGCGTCTTCACCCGCGCGCGGGTCATCGCCGCGGGCGGGTCGGCGTCGAGCGGAACGCTGCGCGGCCCATCCGCCAGGGGGCCGAGCCCATCGACGGGGCGGCCGAGGGCGTCGATCACCCGACCCTTCCAGCGCGGATCCGGACGCAACTGCGCCGGGCCAATGCGGTGGACGAGGCTGCCGATGCCGGCTTCGATCCGGCTCTCGAACGGCTTCACCGTCGCACCGGCCGCATCGATGCGCACGACTTCCCCGATCTGCACCCGGTCATCCGCGGAAAACCCCATGCGGTCGCCGAGCCGCACGAAGGCGGACACGCCGGCGACCCGCGCGGCGCTGGCGGTCACCTCGCGCACGGGGCCGGCGACGCGCACCAGCGGCAGGTCGCGGCGCCCGGCCTCCATCGCCTGTTCCAGGCGCTCGATGGCGTTCAGGGTCATGGCCCGGCTAGCCCTGCGGACCCAGCGTCTTGACGGCGCCGGTCAGCGTGTTGTCGGCTTCCGAGGTCATCGTCGCCGCACTCTCGAAGGCGCGCTGGATCGCGATGAGCTTGGTCATCTCCAGGATCGGATTGACGTTGGCGCCCTCGACGTAACCCTGCACGAGGCCGATCCGAGTGAAGTCCTGCACCGGCCGGCCGGGCAGGCTCGCGGCGACCGAATTCTGGCCCGAGCGCGTCAGCCCCGCCCTCGGGTCGAGGGTGAACAGGCCGAGCGCGCCGACCTGATTGACGCCTTGGTGGATGCTGCCGTCGCGGCCGATCTTCGGCGGACCGCCCTGGGGATCGAGCAGCAGGGGGCCGCCGCCCGGATCGACCACGGGCAGGCCGCTCACCGTGCGCAACTGTCCGTTGGCGTCCATCGTCAGGCGGCCGTCGCGAGTGTAGAGCGTCTCGCCCTTCGGGCCCTTGACCCCGAGCCACGCATCGCCCTGGACGGCGACGTCGAGGGCGGAATCGGTCTTGGTCGTCTGGCCGGCGGCCCGCGAGATCGTGTTCTTGCCGGGGCCGACGAAGGCGACCTCACCCCGGTTCGAGCGGGCGAGCAGTTCCGAGAAGGTCACTTCCTCGGCCCGGAAGCCGACGGTGGCCATGTTGGCGACGTTGTTGGCGGTGGTCGTCAGGCGCTTCTCGAGGGCGATCTGGCTCGACAGGGCGACGTAGAGGCTGCTCTGCATGGCCTCAGCCTCCGATCCGCGCCGCTTGCCGCTTCATCAGCATCTCGGCGTCGATACTGCCCGAGCCGGTGAACAGGGCCAGCACGGGCGCGCTGGCGGTGTTGTTCTGTGCGTCCCAGATCGCCGCGAAGCGCCGCACGAAGGCGGCGAGCTTGGCCGGGTCCTTCAGGCTCGCGATATCGATTTTCTTGGCGATCAGTTCGGCGCGCCGGGCCAAGGCCTCGCTGGTTGCGGCCCCGCTCGTCGCCGGCAGGCCGATCACCGTGTTGGCCACCTGGCTCAGCGCGGCGTCGCCGAGGATGTCGTAGGCGCTGGTCAGCGTCGGCGCCTTGCGGGCGAAGTAGAGGGCGAGGCGCACGCCGGTGTCGGCGTCGCCCGCCTCGCTCTCCAGCGTTTGGCGCAGATAGGCCTGCGTCACGGTCTGCGCCAGCGCGTCCGGTCCCAGATCCGTGCCGAAGCCGACATCCGCGGCAAGCTTGTCCGCGGCGGAGAGCGGCAGGTTGCGGATCGTCAGGCTGCGGTTCGCCCCGCCCGCGTTCACCAGCGTGTCGGCGTCGAGACCCGTGCCGCCCGCGAGCCCGTCGGCGCCGAGGTCGGTCAGGGCGGTGGTCTGGAAGAACAGGCTGCCGTCGGCGGCCAGTCCTGCCTGGACCTTGCCCTTGAGGACAGAGGCATCGATCTGGGCTGCCACCGCGGCAGCGATCTCGGCGGGCGTCACCTTCGACAGGTCCGCCACCTGCCCGGCCAGCGTTTTCGCATTGAGCCGGACCGTGACGGATTGCGTCGTGGCGGCATCGATGCGGGATTCCACGAGAAAGCTCGCCTCGGCGCGACCGCTGAAATCGTATGCGTCGGCCAGGCGCTTCGGTGCGCTGAGCGCGGCGGCGACAGCCGGCAGGCCGAAGCTTGCGGGGTCGGTGCCCTTGACCGTGACGCCCTGGCCGAAGCTGAACGCCTTGGCGAAGGCGGTGTAACGGTCGTCCGCCAGCCGATTGGCGAAGCTCGCCGAACTGGCGGCCCCTTCCTCCAGAACCTTGCGCATGAACGCCTTGGCGTAGGTCATCTCCTCCAGGCCGTAGGCCTTCATGGCGTAGGCGTAGAGGCGCTGGTCGCCGAGGAGGTCGTCGACCGTCTTCACCCGGCCGATATTGGCCTCGTAATAGGCGGTCTCCCGCGCCACGCTCGGCTCGGCCGCCTTCCGCTTGAGGGCGGCGGTGAGGTCCTTGGCGATCAGGCGATAGCTGGTGAGGGTGTCGGTCACGGGCGGGCGCCTGAGCGGGAGCGCGGGAGGACAGCGGCCATCGGTTCGGCAGCGAGGGCAGGATCCGACGCTGCCTCTAGGCCGGCACGCTTGCTCCAGGCTTGCCCGCCGAGGCAGGGCCGCCCGGCCGAGATGCGGAGGCGGATCACGAGGCGGGCCCGATGATCGTCTCGGTCGTGATCACGACCCAGCCGGCGCCGGTCCGGCGGATCGACAGGACGCGGCCCGCGCCGGGCAGGGAGCTGCCGAGCGAGACCGTGAGCCGTCCTTCACGACTCTCCACGGTGGCGACGCCGTCGGCGACGCCGCGCAGGGTATAGGTGCGTGCCGAGAGGGGCAGTGTGGGCGTTTGCGTCTCCGCCGGGACCTGCGGGCGCGCGGGCGCCGGGCGATCGGGCAGCGAGCCGGTGGTGATGGGATCGAAGTCCGGGTCGGCGAGGCGACCCTGCGCCACCGTCTTCTTCCAGGCGAACGGCGCCATGCCGGCCGGGATCACGGCCTGCACGTCGTAGCCGTGGGTGCCGGTCGAGATGGCGTAGCCGGCAAATCCGCTCGCGGTCAGGGCGAGCAGGACGAGGCCGGTAAGCACGGTGCGCTCGCTCGCCGCTTCCCTGGCACGGCGGGCGACCACGCTTCCCGCCAGTGGCCGAGACGGAAGGCTCGGCGGGCGTACCGCGCTGCCGGATGAGGAGCGCCGTGCGGGATCGGTCGTCATGCGGATCTCGGTGGATCGGTCCCGGGGTGCGACGCACGAAAGGTATTCGTGCCGCGCTTGCTGGGGGCGAAAACGTTAAGGTTCACGATCCGTGTACTGTTATACTTGACGCCCGGTTAACGACGCCGCGCGAAGGGGGCGTAGCGTCTCATCGCGTCTCATCGCGTCTGATCGACAGCGCGTCGAACCGTTGTTAAGCCGAAGCCTGAGTGAGCCACCGGGGGCGAGCATGGCCGATGCGCGAGACGCTGCTTTGCCGAATCCGGCCGCGCCGGTCGCGCGGGCGGGCAGGCGGCACCGCGTCGTCCAGCAGGGGCGCATCGTCCTCGGGCCCGAGCGTCTGGTCGCCTGCATGGTGCGCGATCTCTCGCCCCGGGGCGCCAAGATCCGGATCGCGCCCGAACAGGCGCTGCCGGAGACTTTTCCCCTCGTGATCGCCGCGCACGACCTGCGCACGGTGACCGCCCGGCTGCGCTGGCGCCGCGGCGACTTCATCGGCGTCGCCTTCGAGGGCGAGCCGGTCCAGCCGTAGCCGGCCCGACGGCGGCCGCATGTCCACAGGCCCGCCTCGGACCTGTGGAGAGCGCCGGGTGGGACGGTGCCGCCCCGGTCGGCTTAATCGGTTCGTAACAGGCCCCCGCCATTCTCGCGACATCGACAGACGCCACCCGCAACCATGCGGAGGCGGTCGAGAACAGGCCAGCGGGTGAACCCTCAGACGGGTTCATAGACATGATGTCGGTCCGCTGATCCGGTGCGAGTCCGGAGGTGTGATGCGCGGCGCCACGGGCCCTGACGGGCTCGCCGCGGCCCCCTGACGGGGCCGTGCGGCCGCACCGGTGCGAGCCCGGTGAACCATCCCGTCCTTCATCATTGCCGGAAGACAGATCCGTGACCAGCCTGCTCACCAACACCGCCGCCATGACGGCGCTGACGACGCTCAAGGGCATCAATCAGCAGCTCGACTCGACCTCGAACCGCGTCTCGACCGGTCAGCGGGTTTCCAGCGCCTCCGACAACGCCGCCTACTGGTCGATCGCCACGGCGGTGCGCACCGATAACGCCTCGCTCTCGGCCGTGAAAGACTCGCTCGGTCTCGGCTCGTCGGCGGTCGATACCGCTTATAACGGCCTCAATTCGATCCTGACCGATCTCCAGAACATGCGTGCCAAGCTGCAGACCGCGATGCAGCCCGGCGTGGACCGCGCCAAGGTTCAGACCGAGATCGATGCGATCCAGAACAAGATGTCGTCCACCGCCGCCTCGTCCGTGTCGAGCGGGCAGAACTGGCTCTCGGTGAACTCGGCCGACGCGAGCTACCTCAAGGACCGTAACGTCGTCGCCGGCTTCTCCCGCGACTCCAGCGGCACCGTCAATTTCTCCTACGTGACCGTCAACGTTTCGAACATCAAGCTCTACGACGCCAACAGCAGCACCAGCGTCGACGTGCCGGCGACCTCCGCGCAAGTGTTCGCGAGCCAGTCGCTGACCTCAATGGCCGCCTTCCGGCCCGGCGGCGCCGCCGCCGTCAAGGGCACCGCTGACTTTTCGGGCGCCCAGACCATCGATCTGCTGATCAAGACCGAGACCGCCACGGCCGGCGTCGCGATCACGCTCGACAAGGCGGCCCTGACCGCCGCCGTGAAGGACACCTCGAAGGTCACCACGAGCGAGTTGATCGATGCCCTCAACAACCAGATTGCGAGCACGGCGCTCAAGGGCGAGGTGACGGCCTCGCTCGACTCGACGGGCCGGCTGACCTTCACGCGGGTCGATACCGGCGCGGGCAACACCGTCGCGGTCGACAGCGTGACCACCAATACGGTGGACATCGGCTTCGGTTCGGGCGTCAAGGCTGGCGTGGTCGCCAAGGGTGCGGATGCGACGACGACCTCCGGCCGGGGCATCCTCGACAGCCAGGCGGGCTCCTACACCGGCGGCGGTGCCTACTCGATCGCCGACTTCGACATCTCGAACCTCGTCGGCACCAACGGCGACAACGATCTCTCCGCCATCATCACCGCCGTGGACAAGGCGATCGCCAAGGTCACCGATGCCGGCACCAAGCTCGGCGCGAGCAAGACGCAGATCGACGGTCAGTCGAGCTTCGTTGATACGCTGATGAAGGCCAATAACCGCACGATCGGCACCCTCGTCGATGCCGATATCGAGGAGGAGTCGACCAAGCTGAAGGCGCTGCAGACGCAGCAGCAGCTGGCCGTCCAGGCGCTCTCGATCGCCAATTCCGGCAGCCAGAACGTCCTCTCGCTCTTCCGCTGATGCGGGCGAGCTGGTCCGCCTACACTGGCGG
>JAGTAM010000315.1 GCA_023422485.1 Pseudomonadota bacterium
ATCGACGGCGACCGGCAGACGGTTCTGATGCGCGGCATTCTGCTCGCCCGGATCGGGCGGACCGAGGAGGCGCGCAAGCTCCTCTCGGACGAGCGGCTCGCCACCAATCCAGAGGCTCGCCTCTGGCGCGGCTATGCCGAGGCACTGGCCGGCCGGTGGAGCGAGGCGGCGGTCGCCCTGCGCGCCGGCGAATCGGTTCTGGAGCGCTACCCCGAGCCCCTCGCATCGCTGTTCCACGCCGCCGCTGCCGAGGCCGCGGTCGAGACCGGGGATTGGGAGGCGGTCACGCGCGAATCGATTGCTGCCACCCGCGCCGCCACCGAATTCACCCGGGATCGGCTGACATTGCTGCGGGCGAAGATGGATGAGGCGACGGGGCGTGGCGCGGCGGCGCTGGCGGCCTACGAGACGCTGCGGGATCAGGCGCCCTGGCCGCTGGCGGCGGAGGCGACGCTGCGTGCGGCCTCCCTCGGCCACACACTCGGCAAGACGACCCTGCCCGACGCGATCGACCGGCTGGAGATCCTGGCCGTGACCTGGCACGGCGGCCCGACCGAGATCGGGACGCTCGGCGCACTGGGCGGCCTCTACGAAGAGGCCGGGCGCTGGCGCAAGATCTTCACCACCGCGCGCCGGGCCAACGCCCTCAACCCGCATGCGCCGATCGCACGCGCGCTGCACGAGCGCGCCATGACCGTCTTCGAGGACCTGTTCCTCGGCCCGCGCGGGGAGAAGCTCGGCGGCGTCGAGGCGCTGGCGCTGTATTTCGACTTCAAGGACTTCGCGCCGGCCGGCCGGCGGGCCGACGAGATCGTGCGTCGCTTGGCCGACCGCCTCGTCGCTCTCGACCTGCTCGATTCCGCCGACGAGCTGCTCCAGTACCAGATCGATCATCGCCTGGAGGGCGCGGCCCGCTCCTCGGTATCGGCTCGGCTCGCCACGATCCGCCTGATGGCGGGCAAGCCGCTCCAGGCACTCCAGACGCTCGACGCGACCCACCTGCCCGAGTTGGCGGAGGACGTCCGCCGTGCCCGCGCGCTTCTGCGGGCCCGCGCCCTGTCCGACCTCTCCCGTACCGATCTCGCTCTCGAGACCGTCGAGGGCGAGACCGGGGCCGATGCCGAGCGGCTGCGCGCCGACATCCTCTGGGCAGCCCGGCGCTGGCGCGAGGCCGGGGAGGCGCACGAGATGATCCTCGGGCCGGCCTGGCGCTCCGGAAAGCCCCTCGACGAGACGGCGCGCGCCGATGTGATCCGCGCCGGCATCGCCTACGGGCTCGCGGGCGAGACGTTGGGGTTGGAGCGGCTGAAGGCGAAGTTCGCGGGGCCGATGGCCGAGGGCGCGGATGCCCGGACCTTCGCCATGCTGACGCGTCCGGACGCGCCCCGCTCCGCCGCCTTCCGCGACGCCGCCCTGCGCGCCACGAAGGCGGAGACGCTCGCCGCCTTCCTCTCGGAGTACCGCAAGCGCTATCCGGACAGCGCCGTGCCGGTGCCCGGCAGCGCCGCGACGGGCAACCGCGCCGAGGCGCCGTCCACGCCGCCGGGCTGACGCTCAGTACGTGCGGCGGCCGCGCTGCGCGTCGAGGCTCCACGGGCCGGGGCCGGCGAAGGCGATGTAGAGGAAGACGAAGCAGAACAGGATCGCCGCATCACCGCCGTTGAGCGCCGGGAAGAAGCTCTTCGGCGCGTGGGCGATGAAGTAGGCGAAGGCCATCTGGCCGGAGAGGATGAAGGCGACCGGCCGGCTGAACAGACCGACCACGAGCAGCGCGCCGCCGACGAGTTCGAGCAGGCCTGCGATGCCGGACAACGACATCAGCGGCGGGTTCATCGCACTAGCGGGAAAGCCCAGGATTTTCTGCGTGCCGTGCGCCATGAAGATCAGCGCCGAGACGATCCGCAGCACGCTCAGCATCCGCGGTGCCCATTGTGCGGTGATGCTCGTCAGATCCATGGTTCGACGTCCTCTCTACGCGGCCGCCGGCACTCTCGAATCATCGTGCGGCGGGCCTCACCCTCCGTAGCTTTGAATGAGGGAGCCGGCCACCAGCGTCCAACCATCGACCAGAACGAAGAAGATCAGCTTGAACGGCAACGCGACGGTGGCCGGCGGCAGCATCATCATGCCCATCGCCATCAGCACCGAGGCGACCACAAGGTCGATGATCAGGAACGGGATGAACAGGAGGAAGCCGATCTCGAAGGCACGCCGCAATTCAGAGATCATGAAGGCGGGGGTGACGATCTCCAGGCCGATCGCCTCGGGCCCAGCCGGGGCCGGCTGTCGGGCCATGTCGAGGAACAGCTTGAGATCCTTCTCGCGCACGTTGCGCAGCATGAAGGTCTTGAACGGCGCGGAGGCCCGCTCGAACGCCTGGGACTGGCTGATCTGGCCGGCCACAAGCGGCTCGACGCCGTTCCGGTAGGCTTCCCGCGCCGTCGGCGCCATCACGAAGGCGGTCAGGAACAGGGCGAGACTGACCATCACCGTGTTGGGCGGCGCGGTTTGTGTGCCGAGCGCCGAGCGCAGGATCGACAGCACGACGACGATCCGGGTGAACGAGGTCGCCATCACCAGCACCGAGGGCGCCAGCGCCAGGACCGTGATCAGCGCGACGAGCTGCAGCGCGCGCTCGGTGGTGCCGCCCGCACCGAGGTCGAGGGTGACGCTCTGCGCCAGCGCCGCGCCCGCACCGCCCACGAGCAGCAGAACAGGCAGGATCGTCGTCCGAAGGGCGAGGCGCAGCACGGGTCGGCAGGGGGAGGGGGTCATCGCGGGCCGCACCCTGCGGCGTGATTCGGTCGCGCACAAGCGACGCGACGACACGCTGCAACACCCGTGTCGCACCCTTGCCGCGCGATCACACGTCGTCGCCGACGACGCCCGCCTCGTCCTGAGCCTGAAGCACCGCGGGCCGCGGCATCGAGATGATGTTGTAGCCCGAATCGACGAAGTGGATCTCGCCCGTCACGCCGCCCGAAAGATCGGACAGGAGGTAGAGAGCGGAATTGCCGACATCCTCGAGCGTCACCGTGCGGCGCAGCGGCGCGTGGGCCTTCTGGTGATTGTACATCAGCCGGGCATCGGCGATGCCGGCGCCGGCCAGCGTCCGCATCGGACCGGCCGAGAGGGCGTTGACGCGGATGCCGTCGGGGCCGAGGTCGCTGGCGAGATAGCGCACCGAGGCTTCGAGCGCGGCCTTCGCCACGCCCATCACGTTGTAGTTCGGCATGACGCGGGTCGAGCCGGCATAGGTCAGCGTCAGAAGCGAACCGCCCCGAGGCATCCGCGCGGCGGCTCGCTGGGCGATCTCGGTGAAGGAGAAGCAGGAGATTGTCATGGTCCGCGAGAAATTCGCGCGGGTCGTGACGTCGACGTAGCGGCCCTTGAGCTGCGCCTTGTCCGAGAAGCCGATCGCGTGGACGATGAAGTCGATCCCGTCGGGGAAGCGCTCGTCGAGGGCGGCGAAGGCCGCATCGACGGTGCCGATGTCCTCGACGTCACACGGCAGCACGATATCGGAGCCGACCGAGGCGGCGAGCGGCGTGACGCGGCGGCCGAGCGCCTCGCCCTGATAGGTGAAGGCGAGTTCTGCGCCCTGCCGGTGCAGGGTCTTGGCGATGCCCCACGCGATCGAATGATCGTTGGCGACCCCCATGATGAGGCCGCGCTTGCCCGCCATCAAACCCGTCATTCTCAAACCCGCACGCCTTCGGCCCGGCGCCGCGGCGCCCTGTGCGAGGCTTAGCCCGCCGGGCGACGGCCTGTCCACGCATGGCGCTGAATTGCGCACGGGGTCGCGTGCGCCGCCCGGCACGAAAAAGCCCCGACACGGAAGCGACGGGGCTTGGGGATAGGTCGCGTTGTGCGGAACGCCGTTCTCAGAAGTAGCCGCGGGTTCCCGCCTGGGCGTCGTCGATCAGGGCCTGCTTGGCGCGCACCGCCACCGTCGCGGCAACGCCGATGCCAGTCACGGTGAGCAGAGTGAGGACCATCAACATAATGCTAACCCGCTTATCGAAGCAGGAACGCGGGTGCAACTGGTCGGTTCCGCCGATCCATCAGACGAAGGACCGGCTTATGCTTGGCTATTGCTTCGCAGTTGCGAAGGGTGCAGTGCCGCGTCGAGAAGGCCCCGTGGTCGAGAAGGCCCCGTGACGACCCTCATGCGTCCGGGTGCTTGAGCACCAGCGTCGCGTTGGTCCCGCCGAAGCCGAACGAGTTCGACATGACGTGGCCGAGCTGCACCCCATCCCGGCGCTGGCGCAGGATCGGCATGTCGGCAAAAGCCGGATCGAGCTCGTCGATATGCGCGCTCTCGCAGATGAAGCCGTTGTTCATCATCAGCAGCGAGTAGATCGCTTCCTGCACGCCGGTCGCACCGAGCGAATGCCCGGTCAGCGACTTGGTGGCCGAGATCGGCGGGCAGGATTCGCCGGCACCGAACACCTCGCGGATCGCCTCGATCTCCTTGTCGTCGCCGACCGGCGTCGAGGTCGCGTGCGGGTTGATGTAGTCGATCCGGGCGCCCTTCAGGTCTTCCATGGCCTGGCGCATGCAGCGCACCGCGCCCTCACCGGAGGGAGCGACCATGTCGTGCCCGTCGGAGGTGGCGCCGTAGCCGGCGACCTCGCCGTAAATCCGCGCGCCGCGGGCCTTAGCGTGCTCGTACTCTTCGAGCACCAAGACGCCTGCGCCGCCGGCGATGACGAAGCCGTCGCGGTTCACGTCGTAGGCGCGCGAGGCGCGGGCGGGGGTGTCGTTGTAGCGCGAGGACATGGCGCCCATGGCGTCGAACAGGACGGACAGCGTCCAGTCCAATTCCTCGCAGCCGCCGGCGAAGATCACGTCCTGCCGGCCGCCGCGGATGATCTCGGCGGCGTTGCCGATGCAGTGATTCGACGTCGCGCAGGCGGACGAGATCGAGTAGTTCACGCCGCGGATCTTGAACCACGTGGCGAGCGTGGCGGACGCGGTCGAGGACATCGCCTTGGGCACCGCGAACGGTCCGACGCGCTTTGGCCCCTTCTCGCGGGCGATGGCCGCGGATTCGACGATGGTGCGGGTCGAGGGACCGCCCGAGCCCATGATGATGCCGGTGCGGTCGTTCGAGATCTCGCGCTCTTCGAGCCCGGCATCGCGGATCGCCTGATCCATGGCGATGTGGTTCCAGGCGGTGCCGCCGCCGTGGAAGCGCATGGCGCGGCGATCGACGACGCCTTCCGGATCGATCGTCGGCGCGCCCGCCACCTGACTGCGGAAGCCGTGCGCGGCCTGCGCCGCGGCATGCGTGATGCCCGAGCGGGCTTCGCGCAGGGAGGCCAGAACCTCCTGGTTATTGTTGCCGATGGACGAGACGATGCCCATCCCGGTGATGACGACACGCCGCATGATGGCTCGTGCTGCTTGGCGCCGCGGCTTGTGCGGCGTTTCCTCGGGGAGGTCAGTTAGGATGATGCGCGGCCAATCTCAACCGCGCATGAAGGGCTTGTTGCCGAACCGGGGGCCGGTTCGGCAGGAAAAATCCCTTTCGATACGGGCGCGGCGCGATCTCAGGACCGGAACAGCGCCACGCGCAGGTCGTTCGCCTCGTAGATGCGCTGACCGTCGGCCTCCAGCCAGCCGTCGGCGATGCCGAGCACGAGTTTGCCCTGGCGTACGCGCTTGATGTCGATGCCGTAGACGACCTGCTTGACCGTCGGAAGCACTTGATCGCTGAACTTCACTTCGCCGACGCCGAGCGCACGGCCGCGCCCCGGCGCGCCGAGCCAGCCGAGATGGAAGCCGACGAGCTGCCACAGGGCGTCGAGCCCGAGGCAGCCGGGCATCACCGGATCGTCCTTGAAGTGACAGGGGAAGAACCAGAGGTCGGGCCGGATATCGAACTCGGCCAGCACGTGACCCTTGCCATGGGCGCCGCCCTCCGTCCCGATCGAGGTGATCCGATCGAACATCAGCATCGGCGGGAGCGGAAGCTGGGCATTGCCCGCTCCGAACAGCTCACCGCGCCCGCAGGCCAGGAGCGCCTCGTAGGAGTAGCTCGAAGCGCGCTGCGGAGAAGCGCCGTCGGGTTGCTGGTCGAGAGAGGCCATGGATGACGTACGGGTCCTCGGTGACGGACGGGTCCGATGCGTGCGAGCGGTCGGGGCGTGACGGAATGGGCGCCTCGTTAGCACAGCCTTCCCGCGCTCACAAAGCCACCCCGCAAGGTCATCCTTGCAAGGCCCTGGTGTTGGCTCAACGCGCGCCGGCGCAGGAAGAGCCATGCGTCTTCCACCTATCGAACCGGATGCGGAACCGGCACGGGTTGCCGCAGGGCTTCATCATCCGTATAATTTCACTGGCTATACTCATTCTAAATAAGCGGGAATCGTTCCCAGCAATGTCCGATCTGATGCCACTCCAGGC
>JAGTAM010000354.1 GCA_023422485.1 Pseudomonadota bacterium
GGCCTCTACGGGCCGGGCTGGCGCGATCTGCCGCTCTCGGAGGAGGCCAGCGCGCTCTACGCCCGCGCGCAGGCGGAATTGAAGGCGGCCGGGGCCACCCAGGTGGCCGATCCCTTCGCCGGCACGGATTTCGCCGCCATCGCCGAGCCGACGCCGGGCCTCGTCTATTTCGACGCCCGCGGTTTTGAGTCCGCGCCCTACGATCTCCAGCTCTATCTGGAGCGGATGGGGCCGGACGTGGCGATCCGCAGCTTCGCCGCCTTTGCCGAGGCGACGAAAGCCGAGGACGCCTTCGCGCCCGGCGGCGTGCTGCACCCGATCACCAACCTGCCCGGCCTCGCGCCCTGCCTCGCCGACCCGGCGAGCCCGCCCGACCTCTCCGATTTCCTCGCTGCCCGCGAGGCCTATCTCGCCCTGTTCGACCGGGTGATGGCGGAGCACGCGCTCGACGCCCTGGTCTTCCCGCAGATGCGGGCCGAGCTTCCGCCGCTGCACGGGCCCGGCACGCTGCTGGAGACCACGGTGTGCGAGATCAACATCGCCGGCCTGCCGGGGGTGACGCTGCCGGCGGGCGCCTACGCCTCCGGCTCGCCGTTCAACCTGATCTTCGTCGGCCGGATGTGGAGCGAGGGCGAACTGCTCGCCTGTGCCTACGCCTACGAGCAGGCGACGCATCACCGCCGCGCCCCGGCCCTCGACGCCTGATTCTTCAAGTCGGGCACCAGGCCCGTCCGGCTCCCACGGGGCCGGGCGGGCTTAACTCTGGGATCTTGCCGTGCGGGCTTGCACGGTGTGGTCCTTGCACCCTGTGCATGTGTTGAAATTGTGCGCGACCGGTCTGCATCTGCGGCGCTATCTTGGTGTCACAGGGGGACAAGGCCGGGATGCTGACCGATCATCGCCACGAGGAGATCCTCTCGCAGCTCGCGCAGACGGGGCGCGTCGGCGTCACCAGCATTGCCGCCACCCTGGCGGTCTCGGACGAGACCATCCGGCGCGACCTGAAGATGCTGGAAGAGCGCGGACTCCTGCGGCGCATCCACGGCGGCGCCGTGCGCCCGCGCCTCGATCAGGAGCGCCCGCTCACCGAACGCAGCGGGCTCAACAGCCGCGAGAAGGGCCGCGTCGCCGCGCTGGCCGAGGGGCTGGTGGAGGACGGGATGTCGATCTTCATCGACACCGGCACCACCACGCTGGCGCTGGCCCGGCGGCTCACCACCCGCAAGCTTACGGTGACGACGAATTCGATCGATCTCGCGCTGCTGCTCGCCGACAGCCCGGCCCGGGTGAACCTGACGCCGGGCCGGCTGCGGCCGAACGATAACGCGCTCGTCGGCTACGACACCGTGGACTACGCCCGGCGCCACTTCTTCGATCTCGCGATCATGGGCATCGCGGCCTGCGACCTCGCCCAGGGCTGGATGGATTACGAGGAGCACGAATCGGTCCTGCGCCGGGCGCTGCGGGGCCAGACGCGGCGGGCGGTGCTGCTCGCCGATTCCCGCAAGTTCGGGCGCCAAGCCAACCTCCAGACCTTCGATCTGGCCGCCCCGCTCACCGTGGTGACGGACCGGCCGCCGCCCGAGCCCTTCGCCAACCGCTTCAGGCGGCACGACATCGATCTGATCTGCGGCTGAGGGCCGTTTCCGACCGGGGTGCTCTGGCACGCTCCCCGCCCCTCATGCTGAGTCGCCGAGCGGCAGCTCGGCCTCGAAGTACGCCCGAACGGTCGATTCTAGGGCACCGGTCTGTCGGGAGGGGCGTCGCGGCGTGCTTCGAGGCTCGCGTGCCGCGAGCGCCTCAGCATGAGGAGCGTGGTGATCGCCGGAACGGATCGGTCACACCGGCTCCGAGACCGGTCCCGACGCCTCACGGCGTCGGCAGCGTCGGCGTCACCTCGGGCGGGGTCTCGCGCACGGCGCGCAGCTCGTACCAGAGGGCGTTGAGCACGCCGACCGCGGCGGCCAGTCCGAGGCCGAGGATCCAGGCGAAGTACCACATCGTCGCGTTTCCTGAGGCGAGAGGAAGCCCCGGCGGCGCCGGGGCCGGGATCGTCAGTAGGCCGCCGAGCCGGGGGCGGTGATGTCGCGGTCCGAGACCTTGCCCCACAGCACCCGGTAGACCCAGGCGGTGTAGGCGAGGATGATCGGCAGGAAGATCACCGTCGCGATCAGCATGTTGCGTAGCGTCGCCCGGCTGGAGGAGGCGTCGAACACGGTGAGCGCGTGGCCCGGATGCGTGTTCGAGGGCAGGATCACCGGGAACATCGACAGGCCGACGGTGGCGATGATGCAGGCGATGCCGAGGCTGGAGGCCAGGAAGGTCAGCCCCTCGAACCGGGCGCGGAAGCCGAGCGCCGCCAGAAGCGGGCCGGCGATGCCGAGGAGCGGCACCAGGGCGAGCGCCGGATGCGCCCGGAAGTTGGCGAGCCACGCGCCGGCATCCGCCACGACTTCCTTGGTCAGCGGATTGGACGGGCCGTCGCCGGGGAGCGGCGTGACCACCCGGTAGCCGCCGAAGGCGCCGGCCCAGACCAGCAGGCCGCCGAGGGCGAACAGGGCGGCGGTGGCGAGCGCGGCCTTGAGCCCGATGGCACGGGCGCGCTCGGCGACCGGCCCCTCGGCCTTGAAGGCGAGCCACGCCGCGCCGTGCGCCACCAGCATCGCCAGCGAGACGAGGCCGCACAGCAGCGCCAGCGGGTTGAGGAGGCCCAGCAGGCTGCCCGCATAGATCGGGCGAAGGTCGCCCGTGAAGTGGAAGGGCACGCCCTGGAGCACGTTGCC
>JAGTAM010000491.1 GCA_023422485.1 Pseudomonadota bacterium
TCGAGCCAGCCGTCCATCGGCCAGAGCCCGTGCCGGGCGCGGAAGCGGCGGGCGTTGCGGACGATGTCGGCGAAGTGCTGCAGCGGCGGGTCGCAGGAGAGATGGTGCTGGTGGAAGGCCGGCGGCGCGCCCGCCAGCAGCACCGGCACGCCGATCTCCGCGGCGCGGAAGGCGAGATCGGTGTCCTCGGCGCCGTAGCCGTCATAGCCCTCGTCGAAGCCGCCGAGCCGGTCGTAGGTCGTGGCCCGCACGGCGAAGGCGAGCGACCAGAACAGGCCGGGATTGCGGGTCTCCCTCACGCCGCTGTCCGGAAAGTCCCGCGCCGGGTGAAGGATGCCGGCCCGTAGGAGGTCGGCCTCCTGCCAGCCGTCGCGGACCGCGCCCGCCGGGAGGTAGCGGATCGGCCCGCAGACGAGGCCGTCATGGGCGGCCGCCGCCGCGGCGAGCGCCGGAACGAGCCCTGCGGAGGGAATGCAATCGACATCGAGAAAGACGAGGATATCGCCGGAGGCCGCCGCCCGGCCGGCGTTGCGCGCGGCGGCGAGGGGCAGGCCGGCGCTCGGGAAACCGATCCGCCGCAGCGGAAACGGCGTCTCCGGAAGCGGCTCGGGCGCAGGCCCCATCTCGACCACGATGCATTCCGCCGGGGCGGGGCCGCGGGCGAGCCCCTCGATCAGGCGCGCGAGATGGGCATCGCGCCCCTTGTTGAGCGTGACGACGCTGGTGGTGCTCACGGGGTTTCCAGTCCGGCCAAGCTGTCAGGTCGCACCCGTCCTGCCAGCCTCAACCTGAAACGCCGATGAAGGGAATCAGCCGAGAGCGATGTACCACTCGTGCGGGCCGCAGAGCCGGTCGATCATCGCCGGCTCCAGCTGGAAGCCGGACGGGTCGTCCTCGATCAGCCCCGACACCTGAGAGGCGTGCGCCTCGACCGCCCGGCGCTTGGCCGCGCGCTCGGCCTCCACGGCGAGGCGGAAGCCCTCCGGCGCCGGCCCGACCTCGCGCTCCGGCGGCAGGGTCCAACCCCAGACCGGGTAGGCGTAGGCCGCAAGTCCGGGAAGCAGGGCGCGGGCGAGGTCGACGATGGCGGCGGACGCCGTGTGGTCGCAATGGGGATCGTGCCGCCACGTCACGAACAGGGCGCTGGCGCCTGCCGCCCGGGCGATCTCGAAGACCTTGTCCGCCGCCGCCTCGGCCTCCGCGCCCTCGCTCGGCACGCCGCCGTCGGGCAGGCGCAGGAAGTGGACATGCTCCGCGCCGAGCCCGAGTTCGGCCATGGCCCGCACGGTCTCCGCCTCGCGCAAGCTCCGCAGGCGGTCGTGCGGATAGGCCTTGGAGTTCGGATGCGAGCCGCAGCCGTCGCTGACGATGACGACGCGCACGGCGCGGCCCTGCTTCAGCGCTTGCACGATCAGCCCGCCGCAGCCGAGGCTCTCGTCGTCCGGATGGGGCGCGACCACGACGAGACCGCCCCCGTTCGGCACGAGGGTCGCGAGATCGGCAACGGGCAGGGCCTTCACGGCCTCGAGGAAAGCGTCGGCGCGCATGGCTCCTCCTGGGTTCGAAACGCGAAACAGGCTCGAAAGCTCAACGCGTCGGCGACCGCTATCGACCCGACCGCGCCGGAGCAACCGGCAATCGGCAGGCCATGGTTACGGAGGCCTGTCACGGCTCCGGTAGCAGGGCGTCCGTCCGGCCCCGCAGGGCCTGGATGCTGCGGTAGCCGACCGCGGCCGCCACTTGCCGCGGAGACACGCCATCGGCGGTGAGCGCCAGAGCCCGCACGACCCGGGCCCTCGCCCGCCACTGCCCGAAGGTGAGGCCCGTCTCACGGCGGAACCCGCGCGTCAGGGTACGGCGGCTGAGGCCGGCACGGTCGGCCCAGGCGTCGAGGTCGAAGGCCGTGGCGGGCGCGTCGATGAGGCCGAGGCAGATCCGGCGCAGCCGCGCGTCGCTGGGCAGCGGCAGGGTGAGCTTGGTCTCCGGCGCCCGCCGGATCTCATCGAGCACGAGCGCGGCGAGATGACCGCCGCGCCCGGCCTCGTCATAGAGAACGGGCTCACGGGTCAGGGCGGCGAGCGCAGCGGCGAGCAGGGGCGAGACCTCGATGACGCGGGCGCGGGCGGGAAAGCCGGCAATCGCCTCCACCGCGAGATAGGCCGAGCACATCGCGACCGCGCCGTGCATCACCACCGCATGGGGCAGGCGCGGCGGGATCCAGAGGGCGTGCCCCTCCGGCACGACCCAGGTCCCGTCCTCGGCGCTCGCCATCATCAGGCCGGCGGTGGCGTAGAGCAGCTGCGCCCGCGGGTGGAAATGCCGCTCCGTGCGGCTGCTCGCGGCGAAGGTCTTGGGCATCACCGCGACCGCGCGCGGAACGTCCTGATAATCCTCGGCCCGGATCGAACGCACGATCGAAGGCATGCCGACGCCCCGCCCCGTTTGGCCCGATTGCGTACACCTTCGGCCCGACGGCGTGCAACGGGTCAGCTAGGGAGAGCAGGCTTGTACCAAGCTGCCTGCGCCCCGCGGGCGCCCCCCCCCCCGCGCGGGCCATCGGCGATGCGTCATCATCGTCGATGGGGATGCCGGAGATGCCTGCCCGATGGATACCGAGACCCTGTCCCGCCGCACCTTGCGCTTCGTCAATGTGGCGCACGCCCTCGACCATTTCGTGCTGCTGATCTACCCGACCGCCGTCCTCGCCATCGCCACACAGACGGGCCTGAGCTACGGCGAGCTGATCGGGCTGGCGACCGGCGCCTTCGTCGCCTTCGGGCTCTGCTCGCTGCCGATGGGCTGGCTCGCCGACCGGTTCGGCCGGCGCAACCTCCTGGCGGTCTTCTTCTTCGGCTACGGCCTGTCCTGCCTCGGCGTGGCGAGCGCGACGAGCCCGACCGGCTTCGCGGTCTGGCTCTGCGTGCTGGGGCTCGCCTCGGCGATCTACCATCCGGTCGGCTCGACCATGCTGGTCACCCATGCCCGCCGCCTCGGGCGCGACCTCGGCGTGAACGGGATGTGGGGCAATGCAGGGGCGGCCACCGCCTCAGGTGTCACGGCCCTGCTCGCGGCCGGCCTCGGCTGGCAGGCGGCCTTCATCGTGCCGGGCCTGTTCTGCCTCGCCGTCGGCGCCGCTTTCCTCATGATGGTGCCCGGCGACGGCGAGGCCGCAGGCGGTAAGGCCGGGGCTGCTCCGCTCATCCCGGTGGCGCGGCCGCGTCCCCTCCTCCTCGTGTTCGCCTTCGCCATCATCGCGGGCGGGATGACCTTCAACATCACCACCATCGCCCTGCCGAAGGTCGTGGACGAGGGCGTCGGCGCGGCGCTTCCGCTCGCCCTGATCGGATCGGTGGCGACCCTCGTCTTCGCCTTCGGTGCCCTGACACAGCTCGCCATGGGGCGGCTGATCGACCGCTACAGCCTGCCGACCCTGTTCCTGGCCCTCTCCGTCCTGCAGCCGCTCGGTCTGGGACTGGCCGCCGCGAGCACCGGCCTGCCGCTGCTCGCCGGCCTCGTGCTGACGATGGCGGCGCTCTACGGGCAGGTCGTCATCAACGACGCCATGGTGGCCCGCTACGTGCCCGCCGCCTACCGGGCCCGGGCCTACAGCGTGCGCTACTTCCTCGGCTTCACCGTCAGCGGCTTCGTGGTGCCGATGATCGCCGTACTGCACGATCGCGGCGGGTTCGGGCTGGTGCTCGGGATCGCGGCGGGTTTCGGCGCCGTCATCGTCGCGGCGGCGCTCGGCTTCTTCGCGCTCACCCGCGGACCGGCCCCGCGCCCGCTCGTTCCCGCAGAGTAACGGAGCGGCCTCCCCGGCGGACGGCGGCGCCTCCGCCGCTGGCCGAACTCATTCCGCGCGGGCCGCGAGATACCGCGAAAACCCCTTGGCCCGCAGGTCACGGGCCGGGCAGGTCCCGCAGCCGTATCCCCATTCGTGGCGCTGTCCGCGCTCGCCGAGATAGCAGGTGTGGCTCTCCTCGACGACGAGATCCACCAGCGCCTGCCCGCCGAGGCGTTCGGCGAGCGCCCAGGTCTGCGCCTTGTCGATCCACATCAGGGGCGTGTGCAGCACGAAGCGGCGCTCCATCCCGAGATTGAGCGCGACCTGCATCGCCTTGATCGTGTCGTCGCGGCAATCGGGATAGCCCGAGTAATCGGTCTCGCACATGCCGCCGACGATGTGGCGCAGGCCCCGACGGTAGGCGAGCGCGGCGGCGAAGGTGAGGAAGACGAGGTTGCGGCCCGGCACGAAGGTGTTGGGCAATCCGTCCCGAGCCAGAGCGATCTCGCTGTCGCGGGTGAGCGCCGTGTCGGAGATGTCGCCCAGCGCCGCGAGCGAGAGCGTGTGATCCGGCCCGAGCCGGCGGCCCCAGGCCGGATCGAGACTGGCCAAGCCCTGGCGCAAGCCCTCGCGCCGGTCGAGTTCGACCCGGTGCCGCTGGCCGTAATCGAAGCCGAGGGTCTCCACCTGCGGGAACCGGTCGAGGGCCCAGGCGAGACAGGTCGCCGAATCCTGGCCGCCGGAGAACAGCACCAGGGCGCCCTCCCCCTGCACCGCCTGCGAAGGCTCGGCAGCCGCCGGCATGGTCACTCGCCCTCGTACTCGGCCCAGGAATAGGGCGTCTCGAAGATCCGCACGCTGGCAAGCCCCGGCATCGACGGCTTGGCGCGGTGCCAGATCCAGGCTGCGATATGCTCGGCGGTGGGGTTCTCCAATCCCTCGATCTCGTTGAGGCAGTGGTGGTCGAGCCGCTCCAGGAGCGGGGCGAAGGCGCTCTCGATGTCGTAGAAATCGACCACCCAGCCCGTCGTCGGATCGACGTCGCCCGCCACGGTCAGCTCCACGCGGTAGGAATGCCCGTGCATGCGGTGGCAGCGGTGGGTCTCGGGCACGTTCGGCAGGCGGTGGGCCGCCTCGAAGGTGAAGGCCTGGGTGATCTTCATCGCGCGATCTTCACGGGGTCTGGAACGGTCCCG
>JAGTAM010000513.1 GCA_023422485.1 Pseudomonadota bacterium
CCGCCCGAACGGCCCCGTGTACCCCTGCCGCCACGGAGACGTGGCCGAGAGGCTGAAGGCACTCGTTTGCTAAATGAGCAGACCTGGAAACGGGTCTCGAGGGTTCGAATCCCTCCGTCTCCGCCACTTTGCCTCGTAAGCCATTGTTAATTCTGAGGATTTTCCCGGAAGCCCTCAGGCATCCACCAACCTACCCGCCCACGCGGCGGCGGCTAGATGTGACGGACTGCGACCGCCGCGGCCACGAAAGCAGCCGTGACGAGCGCGGCCAGAACATCTGACCGCCGCACGATGGGGTCGCCGTCGATCAGCGATTCCACCCGGTCGGCGTGGGCCTCGGACCGGTGCATATGCCAGAGCAAGAGACGGATGCGGATCATTGCGGCCGCAGATGCGAGGTTCATCGAACGCCTCCGCCGTAGCGCCTCGGCGATAGCATCCACTCCGATTCTTCTCATCGCCGGAGCGAGTTCGTCCCACTCGTCGCCGAAGCCGCCTTCCAGGAAGTCGCTCCGGTTCATGATTGGGCTCCTTCTTGCTCGAGGAAGGCGAGAACCGCCGTGACTATGGCCGCATCAGCCAAATCCATATTGGACAGGTTCTTGAGGCAGTAACGCAGACCGAGGGCAACCGAGGCGACCGAGGTCGGAGCCGGAAGGTCGCCTTCGCTGAGCCGCTCAAACGGCGGCCCATAGGTCCGCGCGATCACGGACTCGTCGTAAGCGCTGTCTCCCATGCCGGTCATCGGATCAGCCGCATATGCGTCGTCGCCGGCTATCGCGGCTTGTATCAACAGGCTGAATTCTTCAGGCACGGCGCGGGCCACCGCGGCGGTAGGCAAGACAGTCACGGCTGAGGCCGTGAGCAGGAAGCCGCGGCGGTTCATGACGCGCCTCCTGTTCGGCTCGCCAGCTCGGCCGCTCCGATCAGGCCAGACGCGCTAGCGGCAGCGAGATCGATGACGCGCTTGATGGAGCCGAAGCGCCGTTGTCCTTCGCCTTCAGTGACGAGGTCGTACTCCTCGCTGAGGTCCGACATTGCCCCGCGCACGACATCGAGCACCGCGCTCAGATCATAAAGGCCGTCGATGAGGTCCGTTTCGGCGACCGGCGTCGTAGGTCTAGGACGGAGGCTCATGCTGCACCTCCGACGAGGCGACGAGGGCCCTCTGCTGCAGCCTCGAACACGCCGACGACGCGGCCGGCGATCAGTTCGCGCATATTCTCGAGGCGCATCGGACCGTCGCACAGCGTGACCTCCCGCCCCTTGGCGAACCATTCCTCAACTTCGGCCCTGCCGCGCGGGCGGCAGAGGTCGCCATGCCACCAGCCGACGAACGGCTCCCCATCCACGCCGCGGTGCTCGACGGGCCAAATCTGCGCAAGCCGGCGAACACAGCCGTCCGGATGCTCGGCGAACGGCGAGCGGATCTTGATGACGAACAGCTCGCCGTTCAGCGGCTCGACGTCGCTCTCATCCACCACGGCGATTTCGCCGACGCGGAGGTGAGGTTCAAAGCCGGTTCGCCTGACAGGGAACAGGCTATAGCGGGCGGAAATCGAGCCGAAGACCTCGAGCGCCCGATACTCGGCAGTCGGAAGGATCAGCGTCATGCGCCCGCCCTCCCCTCGCGTGCCCGCGCCTGCACGTGGGAGAGCCGGCCGCGCTTGAAGCTGGCGGAGATCCCGACAGCGGGCGTGCTGAAAAGACCTTCGCCCTTTGCCTCCCGCGCATCGTCAGCCGTCCAGCCGCGCCCGTAGCTCTCCGGAGCGGTCGGCTCCGCGCCGTTCCAGTCCTCCGGCTCGCGGCCGTCGTGCTCGTCCTCAAGGTCATCGCCCCGCTGATCACGGACGCCGTAAGCCGCCTCCGCAGCCGTCCAGCCTAGGCTGGGCTCGTCGTCGCCGGCAGCAGCGCCCTCGTCTTCGCACGACTGCTCTAGGTCAGGGTCGACAGAGCCTTGCGGAGCGCATCCGCCTTCACGGTCAACGTCGCCGTCGATCTCGTCGAGGAACAGGATCAGGTCGTCGACCAGCGCCTCGATGGCGCGGCGCATGGATGGCGTGACCTAGATGAAGTGGGCAGCAGGCAAAGCGGCGCCGGCTGCCGACACGAGTGCGTGCGGCATGGTGTATTCCCTTGAAGCAATTTCGTAACGGGAATACGATAATGCGCGGCGCGCGGACCGTCCGTCAATGATTTTCGTAACGGTGTTATGACTTGATCGCCACACAGTGCAGAATGGCTCGCGCCGCCCTTGGCCTTGGCGTCAGGGATCTTGCGAAAGCCGCTGGCGTTTCGCCCGACACCGTCGCTCGCCTTGAGCGGGGAGAAGACCTGAAGCCGACGACCGTTGCCGCCATCCGCAGCGCTCTCGAAGCGGCCGGCGTGATTTTTGTCGACGCGAACGGCGAAGGACCGGGCGTGCGGCTACGAAAATGACGAAGCAGATGCGGACGCTGATTGCGGTCGGATCGGCCGCCCTCACCTGGTGGGTTGTGGACAGCCAAGTCGGGGTAGTCAGCGAGGCGCTGGACAGATTTTGCCAACCAGCGTCCCGTGGAAACAGAATTGCGAACGCCCTTGAAATACTACGTTACAGCTCGCTGCTCAGCGCCGCAGCTCTAGGCATCTGTGTCTTTCACCTGAGCACAAGAGGCGGCAGCGAGCGCTAGACGGCACTTCCTCAAACTTAAGTGGCGCAGGACAGGATTACTGTCTCTCGACCAAATAGACCCGCTCTCCAGGCGCACTCCTAAGTAGATTTGACAGGTCGCGAGCTACTTGCTGGAACTCGCAAGAATTGTAGGTTAGATTGAACTTCTCCCTGAACGCCGGAGAGATCGAAACGGTGCATGCGCAGGATGCGTCCCACCATTGTGATCAGTGTCGCACTCATCTAGTACGCACAACGCTTTCTCGCCCATCGATTGCACTGCTCTTATTTCTTTGGCAAGCGCCCACACGATGGCAAACAGTGTGCGTTCGGCCTCTTCCGCGCGTAAGCGTTCTGCCAAGCTAACGATCGGCAGACGTGGCGGGTCTCCGGCTAATCTTCAAACTGAAAGCTGGTCCCTAAAGAGATCTGGTTTGGAGATGATTCCAGATTTGATGCGCCCTTTACGGGCCTCGCCCCGCGCGGGGGGGAACGGGGCGCCGGGGGTGTTTTTGATGGGTGGGG
>JAGTAM010000225.1 GCA_023422485.1 Pseudomonadota bacterium
TATGCCAAGCCCCACTCCGGGGCCGGGACCACGGGAGATCCTGCGGGCCCGGCCGCTGAGCGGGCCTATGAGTTGACGTCACGACGTGCCGAGCGCCGCGCCGATCCTGACCGGACGGCGCAGCGGCAGGCAGGCTCAGACGAACAGGAAGTCGCCGGCCGAGAGTTGCCCCTTGTGAACGTCGGCGATCCACAGCGTATCGGCGCCCGAGGTGATGGCAACATCGGGGCCGACATCGTGGGCCGCGGACAGCAGGGCGTTGAACGAGGCGAACATCGCCTTGCTCACCTCGACCACGTCCTGCCCAGGGCCGTTGAGCTGGAAGTCCTCGACCCAGTCGGTGCCGTTGCCGGCCTTGAACACGAAGTGGTCCGCACCGGCGCCGCCCCAGAGGTGGTCGGTGCCGCTGCCGCCGTCGAGCCGGTCGTTGCCGGCGCCGCCGTAGAGGCGGTCGTCGCCGGCGAGCCCGTTGAGCGTATCGTTGCCGCCCCGCCCGTCGAGGTCATCGGCGAAGCGCGAGCCGGTCATCGTCTCGGAGGCCGCCGTACCGTCCCGGTCGATTCCCGTGCCGGTCGGCGCCGGGGTGGCGGCAGGGGGCGTCGCCGGAGCCGTAACAGTCGGGGCTGGGGTCGGGGCCGGGGTCGGAGTCGGGGCTGGAATCGGTGCCGGAACCGGCGCAGTGTCCGTCACCGTCCCGTCGAACACGTTGTGGATCGGCGTCATCGGTGTGGCCGAGGGCGCCGCCGTCACGTCCGCGCCGGCCGAGGAGTTACCCCAGACGATGTTGTTGGCCACCCCCGGATCCGTGTAGGTCGAATCCTCGACCGTGACGTTGTGGCCGGTCATGTTCCAGATCAGCCCGTTCGACAGCGACACGCCGCGGCCCTGGTCGCCGGCATCGTTGTCGAAGGAGCGCGTGTCGACGAACGACACGTCGTCGGAGTAGGACGAGAAGCCGCCATTGCTCATGTGGATCACGTCGACGTTCTGGACGTGGCCTCCCTGCGAGTTGCCCTCGAACATCACGCCGGCCCCGCTCGGCGAGTTGTTGCCGTCGATCACGCCGTTGGCGATCGAGACGTTCCGGCTGTCGATGACCGAGACGTTGTCCTCGACATGCGAGTGACCCGGATCATTGGTGACGGCGAAGTCCGACAGGCTGCCGTTCGGCGACTCGAAGAACTGGACGAGCTGTCCGCCGGGGAACGGCCCGTGGAAGTTGTGGCCCTCGATGTAGGACAGCTTCGCGCCCGGCGACTGGCCGAGATAGATGCCGGTGCCGCTGTCCTGCAGCGTCACGTGCGAGGCGGTGAAGTTCGACGCGTTGACGACGCGGATGCCGGTCGTCTCCGCATCGGTCTCGCCGCCGTTGCCGACGGGCGGATCGAGATTGACGATGAGGGCGTTCTGAACCGTGACGCCGCTGACGTCCTCGACGACGATGCCGTTGCCGTCGGCGTGGTGGATGGTGACGTTACGGATGACGACATTCTTGTGATCGACGCGGATCGCGTCGCCGTCGGTGACCCAAAGATCCAGATTTTCGATAACCTGTCCGTCGTACGTCGTGCGGATGGGGGTGGTGCTATAGGTTTGGCCCCAGGCATGATTGCTCCTCGAGATGCGATGATCGCAACGGAGCGGGTGCCTAACGAAGGTTAGTGGACGGATCGATTGCGTAAATCTGCAACGTAACCCGTGAGGAGTACTCCCGACGGGGTATGGACGCGCGAAAACGGTTCAGCTTAATGCTGTTTTTGCGCGAGCCTTTGTCGGAAATTTTCTGACAGGCGGACGTTCTGTTGCCGAACGGTCACGCTTGGTCGGTTGGCTGATGTTCGCCAGGGATATACTGATTCGATTTCTTCGTCCGTTCTTGCGAGGCGAAGCCTTGGCAATCCAGGGCCTCGCACGCTTCGGAGATGTCGCGACCGGGATCGCTTCGGCGTCGCCTCGTGATGAGGCCGGGCGGCAAAAGCCGAAGCGATCGCCCGGCTTCCGCATCAGATCGTCTGGTTGTAGGCCCCGACCTCCGGATGCTGGCGCAGCACCCCGTCCACCGCCGCGAACATCTCTCGCAGCCGTGCCTCCGAGACCGGGCTTTCGACCACCACGACGAGTTCCGGCTTGTTCGAGGAGGCCCGCACCAGCCCCCAGGTGCCGTCGGCGGTGGTGATCCGCACGCCGTTGACCGTCACCAGATCGGTGATCGCGTGCCCGCCCACCGGTTCGCCCGCGGCCTGGAGCGCCCGGAACCGCTCGGTCACCGCCTCGACCACGCCGTACTTCACCTCGTCGGCGCAGTGCGGCGACATGGTCGGCGAGCCCCAGGTCTTCGGCAGCGCCCGGTAGAGGTCGGCCATGGTCTGCTCAGGGTTGCGATCGAGCATCTCGATCACCGCGATCGCGGTGAGCAGGCCGTCGTCGTAGCCGCGGCCGACCGGCGTGTTGAAGAAGAAGTGGCCGGATTTCTCGAAGCCGGCCAGCGCCGAGAGTTCGTTGACGCGGCGCTTGATGTAGGAGTGGCCGGTCTTCCAGTAATCGGTCCGCACGCCGCGGGCCTGCAATTCGGGGTCGGCGGCGTAGAGACCGGTCGATTTCACGTCGACCACGAAGGTCGCCTCCGGATGCAGCTTGGACAGGTCGCGGGCCAGCATCACGCCGATCTTGTCGGCGAAGATCTCCTCGCCCTCGTCATCGACCACGCCGCAGCGGTCGCCGTCGCCGTCGAAGCCGAGGCCGACATCGGCGCCGGTCTCGCGCACCTTGTCGGCGATGGCGTGCAGCATCGCCATGTCCTCGGGGTTCGGATTGTAGCGCGGGAAGGAATGGTCCGGCTCGACGTCGAGCGGGATCACCTCGACCCCGAGCCGCTCCAGCAGCGCCGGGGCGAAGGCGCCGGCGGTGCCGTTGCCGCAGGCGGCCACGACCTTGAGTTTTCGCGAAATCGGCTTGGCCCGCGCCACGAGGTCGTCGAGGTAGACCTGCGCGAAGTTCGAGACGAACTCGTAGGCGCCGCCGTCGCGGTACTGGAAAGCGCCCGTGGTGACGATCTCCTTGAGGCGCCCCATCTCGTCGGGGCCGAAGGTCATCGGCCGCTCGGCACCCATCTTCACGCCGGTCCAGCCATTGTCGTTGTGCGAGGCGGTGACCATCGCCACGCAGGGGCAGTCGAGGGCGAACTGGCCGAAATAGGCCATCGGCGAGAGCGCGAGCCCGATATCCTTCACCCGCAGGCCCGCCGCCTGCATCCCGGCGATCAGCGCGAGCTTGATCGCCGACGAGTAGCTGCGGAAGTCGTGGCCAGTGACGATGTCGGGGCGCACGCCGCGCTCATGGATCAGCGTGCCGAGCCCCAGCCCCAGCGCCTGGACGCCCATCAGGTTGATCTCCTGCGGGAACAGCCAGCGGGCGTCGTACTCGCGAAAGCCCGTCGGCTTGACCATCGGCCCTTGCTCGAAGGCAAAGGTGTTCGGTTCGAGCTTCGGGAGCGGCGTAGGAAAGGCCGTGGGAAAGGCCCTGGACCGATCGGAAGACATGACAGACCTTTCGCGAGGGCGGCGGACGGCCCCGTGCGCCGCCAGAAGAGAAGCGGAAACGTGTCGGGATTCTAGACCAAGAGAGCATCCTGCGCCGAGGCGCCGTTGACCTTCCACACCTCGATCGCCGCCAGGGTCGGGTTCTCGGCCGCCCCCTGCCAGAAGGCGAGGTTGAGCGTCCCGTCGGTGACCGAGACCGTCCGCGTCAGGCTCGTCGCCGTCGCCCCCCCTGCGGCCGCGGCCCAGATGTCGTAGTTGGCGACCGTGGTGCCCTCGATGCCGATGTTGAACTGGCGCTGGCCCGCCCCGCTGAGGCCGCCCGGATCGTCGGGCTGGTTGTAGATCTCGGCAAAGTGCAGGATTACTTCGTAGGAGCCCGACGCCAGCGCGCTGCCGTCCGCGTTCTTGACGGCGTAGCCGAAGCGCCCGTCATCGGCATCGGTGGTGGAGGCGCTCGCCCAGCCGAAGCGTTGGTTCTGGTAGAGCGCGTCGTCGGTGGTGCCGGCGATCGGATCGACGTCGGAATAGGTCGCGTTCCCGTCCTGTCCGGCGACATAGAAGCGGTGCGGGGAAGCCGCCGTGTCGGCCTCGAACACGGTCCCGTCCGCCCGGGTGAAGGCCCCCCCGCCGGAATTGATCGCCATGACGAGGGTGTCGCCGCCCGGCGTCACGTCGATGGTGAAGCCGTGCGAGGCGGCGGCGTTGGTGTTGGCCGCCGGGCTCGCATCGGCGATCTCGCCGGCCTTGACGGTCGCGGTGTAGGACCCGTCGGCCCAGCCGCCCGCCGGCGCGGCGACGAGGTAGGTGGCGGTGGCCGAGGTCGCGCTGGTCGCCACCTTCGACTGCAGGCTGATCGCCCCGACCGCGCCGGGCCCGCTCACCGCGAGGTCGGCCGCCGTGATGCTGGCGAGGCTGATGCCCGAGGCGTCGTTGTAGACCACCGTCACGCTGGCCTGATCGCTGCCGGTGTCGGGACTGTCGACGGCGAAGGAGCCGACGGTCGGGCCGGTCGTGTCGGTGCTCCCCGTCGCTTGGCGCACGATGATGCCGCTGAGCTTGGCGTTGTCGATGCCGTTGGCGAATTGCAGGTCGAGCGTGCCGTTGGCGCCCGCGGTGATCGGGCCCGAGACATAGGTATAGGGCGTGTTGAAGCTGCCCGTCTGGGCCAGGATGTCGAGGTCGTTGAGGACGGTCTGGCCCTCCAGCGCGACGTCGAAGACGCGCTGGCCGGGGTTGCTCCACCAGAGTTCGCCGAAGCGCAGTTCGACCGTGTAGGCCTGGGTCGTGCTGGCGACGGGGATCGCGTAGCTGAAATTGCCGTAGCGCTCGGTCTGGTAGACGGTGCCGGTGAAGACCGATTGCAGGCCGTTGCCGCCGGTGCCGTCGATGAAGGTGGCGCCGCCGGTGAAGTACTGGTCGGACGAGAAGCTGATCCCGTCCTGGATCAGCGCCGCGCCGCCGGCATTGATCGCCGCGACGATCCCGCCCGCGCTGCTGGTTTGGACCGAGAAGAGCTGCGAGGCGGCGAGGTTGGTGTTGGCCGCCGGGCTCGCATCCGCCACCTCGCCGGCCTTGACGGTCGCGGTGTACTGGCCGTTGGTCCAGCCTCCCGTGGGGGCGGCGACGATGTAGGTGGCGGTGGCCGAGGTGGCGCTGGTGCTGGTCTTGGATTGCAGCGTGATCGCGCCGACCGCGCCGGGGCCCGTCACCGCGATGTCGGCCGCGGTGATGCTGGCGAGGTTGATGCCCGAGGCGTCGTTGTAGACCACGCTCACGCTGGCGCTGGCGTCACCCGCCACGGGCGCCTGGACCGTGAAGGGGCCCACCGTCGGCTTGGTCGCGTCGGTGCCCCCGCCGCCGCTGGCCTGCCGCACGACGATGCCGCTGAGCTTGGCGTTGTCGATGCCGTTGGCGAATTGCAGGTCGAGCGTGCCGTTGGCGCCCGCGGTGATCGGGCCCGAGACGTAGGTGTAGGGCGTGTTGAAGCTGCCCGTCTGGGCGACGATGTCGAGGTCGTTGAGGATGGTCTGGCCCTCCAGCGACACGTCGAAGACGCGCTGGCCGGGATTGCTCCACCACAGTTCGCCGAAGCGCAGTTCGACCGTGTAGGCCTGGATCGTGCTGGCGACGGGGATCGCGTAGCCGAAGTTGCCGTAGCGCTCGGTCTGGTAGACCGTGTTGGTGAAGGCCGCCTGCAGGCCGTTGCCGCCGGCGACGTCGTTGAAGGTGGCGCCGCCGGAAAAATACTGGTCGGCCGAGAAGCTGATCCCGTCCTGGGTCAGCGCCCCGCCGCCGGCATTGATCGCCGCGACCACCGGGTTCGTCGTGCCCGATTTCGCCGTCGTCGTGATGGTGATCCCGTCGAAATCCGCCGTGAACGGCGCGCCGTCGTTGGAGGTGGCGAGCAGGCCGACCGCCATGCCGCTGGCCTTGCCGCCGACGGTGTAGTCGCCCTGGATCGCCTTCAGCAGCGCGCTGCCGCTCGGCACGGTCATGCTGGTGCCGGCGGTGAACGCCGTGTTCGCATCCGTCGCGGAAGAAACTGCGCCGGTGCCGAAGCGCCAGTAGGGCGTGACCGTGTTGGTCTCGAGATTGACCGCGAGGCGCAGCTGCACCCAGCTCGCATTGGCCGCATTCAGGAGCGCGTTGTTGGTCACCGCAGCGGTCTGCGCGACACCGAGATTCTCCATCGAGGTCTCGAAGATCGCGCTGGTGTATTTGCCCCCCGCGCTCTCGCCGCGCCCGCCGAGCACCAGCTTGATGAAGTTGTCCTGGTCGCCCGTGCCGATCTGGAGGCCGGCCGAGGGAAAGCCGCCGTCGCTGGTGGCGTTGGGGATCCAGTTCGCCATCGTCATGGTGACGTTGGCGGTGGCGACGCTGTCATCGAAGGTGACGCCGGCCTGGAGCGCGTCCTTGAGGGTGTTGTTGCCCTCCGTGAAGTCGCCCTCCTGCACGTTCTTCAACTGGATGACGCCGCCCGCGCCGCCCGCGATGATGTTGGCCGAGGTGTAGAGCCCGCCGTCGAGGAACGGGTCGAGCCCGTTGATCATCGCGCCCGTGAGCCCGCTGCCGCCGAAGGTGCCGGGAATCGAGCCGGATTCGAAGTTGAACACCACGGTCTCGCCGCCGGAGATCACGTCGGTGCCGGCGGTGCCGTTGTCGGGGTCGAGGGCGAAGGGGTCGAGCGTGTTGTTGATCCCGTCGCCGTCGAGGTCGAGGTTCTGCGGGTTGGTGGGCCCCGGCGTCAGCACCTTGATGTTGCCGTCGGCGAGCGTCGTGACCCAGACGGTGCCGGCGAAGGGCTTGCCATCGCCGACCGCATCGATGGCGAGCGGGGCGCCGCCGCCCATCGGCACCACCTGCTTGCCCGCCGCCACGATCTGGCCGGCGGCGCCGACCGTGGTGTCGACCCCGCCCGAGGCGTTGCGCGGAATGATGTGGAGATAGCCCGCGAGATCCGTGACCAGGATCGCGCCCTTGATGCTCGTGGTACCGCCGTCGGCCGTCGCCCAGGTGGTCGAGGCGGTGTACTCGGCCAAGCCGTTGAGCGAGCCCTGGCCGGTATCGAGCGCCCCGTCGCTGATGCCGCCCTCGAAGAACACGCTCTCGCGCGGATCGGCGGTGCCGGCCGGGATCACCGTGTTGAAGTCGGCGGGCAGGCCGGCGCTTCCTTGCGGGAGAAAGGTCGCGCCGGTGACGCCCGCGCCCGGCGTCAGAATCCAACCGGCCTGTCCCCCCACCGCCCGCACGAGGTTCGGGTGGCCGCCGAAATAGCCCTGCCCCGTGATCTCATGGAGCTGGTCGTAGTTGAGCCGCTTGGTGCCGCCGTCCTGATCGGGCGTGTTG